>CAMLLT010000033.1 GCA_946480935.1 uncultured Bartonella sp.
GTTACCAATGCATGCGGACGCGGCATATTGGCGAGAACCGCAATAACAGCGATGGCAAGGACCACAGAACTGATCGTTGCGAACATCGCGGAAAATGACTTTGCGCCATTTTTCTTGAGCAATGCCGGTGAAATAATAGAAACGACCAAAGCAAAAACGAGAAATACCATAATTCTTGGCACAAGTTGCCAAAAATCGAAGCCGACTTCCCAAAATGCCCATAAGAGATCAACAATGAGCAGCCCATAGGCAACCCATAAAGCCAAAGCACGACGCCTGAAAACGTCGATGCCGATTACCATCATGGCTATACCGGCAATGGCATAAAACCAGGAGCCGCCTAGTGCTATGAGCCAGATACCGCCAATGGTGAGTGCTAGCCCCAATAAGAGGGCAATGATCCCGAGGACGCGTAGCGTCCAGATTTTCCAATTTGTCATTTATACTCCCAATCAATTGGATTACCTCGCCCATCAATCAAGAGACCGACAAATTTTTGATGCATTGCTTCAATAAATTCCGTTTCTGCTTGATCAATTAGCAACTTTTCGAGAAAACAAAGGTTAGAAGCCTTTCAAAATATGCAGATATCGGGAAATTTTCATTTCCGGTTTAACCTGCGACATTTTGTCTCTAATTCTGTCTAATCTGACAATAGCAAAGCGGCAAGGCGTGAGATGCCACTAAAATGACGCAATTGAGGCAATTAAAAACTTGCCTTTTCAGATATTTGTTTTGCAAAAAATTTTGAACTCTGGCTGTTTCAGATGAGTACCGTGATTTCCCGCCAGAATCGGGGCTGCTGCATTGGCTATTGCCCATGCGACTTGTGTGTCGACATCCTGATCCAGAACGAAGTCAATCACGTCTTGTTGAAGAAGCAATTTGTGCTGTTCACTCAATTCATGGCTGATCCACTTTGGCCGATCAGGCATTTTTTTCAAAATATTGCCGATAGCGTCCGGTGCATGGACTGTTGAATATATTCCGACAATGTGATGCTTTTTTAATGTCTGGAGCACAATCGTGCTCGTCATATCGTCATCTTCATTAGTTTCGTGAATGATGACCGGACAGCGTTGATCGATTATTTTCATAAAGCCGACAACACGATCGCGATGTTCCCGCCTTTTCATTGAACCTTGAATAACAAGGATCTCCCCCTCATTGCGCAACAATCCATTCATCAATTGTCCGGCAGTCTGTCCCTGAACAAAATTGTCAACGCCACCATAAAGATGGTCGACATCAATCGGTACGTCATTAACAATAGTGACAATCTGCTCGCCACGTTTTGCCACTTCGCGAAGGGCAGGGATTGCAGCTTCATCCGATCCGGCTGCGATAATCAGTGCATTGCGCTGGAAAGGAGGCGTTAAAATCGCTTTATAAAGGTTATCGTGGTCACCTTCCGGAATGAGTGTGCGGTGTAATGAAATATATGACGGTAAATTGCGGGCATGAATTTGCGCCAAAGCATCGATTTCTCCCCATAATGGGGAGTGGTTGCGAGGCGCATTTTTGGGAATAATAAGTTCGATGCGGTATGTACCGTGCCAGAGATCCGGCAAAACGCGTTTCATGCCGAGTTCTCTTGCAGCCGCAATTACTTTTTTGCGGGTCGTTTCCGACACACTTCCACGTTCATTCAAAACACGATCGACCGTGCTCCGGCTCATCCCCGTCAGTCTTGCTATATCGGATGTGTTTACACGTTTAATTCCGGCTTTTCTAAAACGTGAACAAGCTATAACTGACAAAAATTCTGCTCCCGAAATTATATCCCGAAAATCGACATCGAAATTGCATTGAAGAAATACTGCAATCCGTTTTCAAAGACATGAAAACCTACCGGAGCTGATCAAACGTGTCCGCAATCAGGAATATCAAGAACACGATGAGCTTGTCGATTAATGTTTTGCATCTCTTTAAAAATGGAGATTAATAATAACATAAAGCTTGATCTAAAAATCTGTTTTCCGGCTCTGTAACAGCTTTTTGAAGAGGCAAAGTAACTTTAATAAATAAATATCATTTTGTGAATGAATATCAATTCAATTAAATAACCTTGAATAAAATATATAATATAAGTTAAAAACGAATTAAATTTAACATTATTGTTTTTTATGATTAAAATCTATTAATATAAAATAAAATTGAAAATATAAAAATTTCGCTCATATTATTATTCGGTTTTTCAAATTGCTAAACCATTGAAAATGGTAAGGGTGTTATTTCCCCCTGGGCAACCGATAAGTGATAATGCCGGACAGCATGCTTTCCGGATGTTTTTGCCTGAAATTTTCATGACCCATACATTTTTCAGGGGCCCTTTTTGTTGGCTCCTTTATATCGGCTCCTTTCTAGATGGAGTATTTATTAACGCGGGGCTAGCTCAGCTTCTATCATTACTTACCTATTTTGATTTTATAGAGTCTGGAAACAATATAATTTTTACCCACATTGTAACAGAACGCGGCACACCGGATTGCAAACCGTTTTTGTGAAGAACAACAGCGATAGTTTAAGGTGATCTTCATCCGGTTTCCGACACAGGCAATTTATGACAGATAAACTTCAATTAATCAGGATTTTTTAAAAAATTCAGCTCGCTTTAAAACGGGTGGCAAGAAGTTGGATTTTTGATCGGGGCAAAACGGGCTTAAACAATGCAGCCCGCAGGATTGTACATTTCTGTAAACGCGTTCAATCACGGTCATCAAATCGGTTATCAATAATATTTTGAATCGCGATATCAGCTCTTGATGCGTCGCGAAAGAGATTTCTGATTTAATCGAATTAGTTATTGTCCGAAAGTATGAGTGAGTCGCTATATAGTAATGACCGCTCGGTCTGAATATGGACGATGAAAAAGCATAATCTACTGTGAATTGATTTATTTGTTTGAATGCAAAAAAAATCGATGAAATAACGATTTCCTATTATTTTACAAATAATTAGTCTATAAATACAGAATTTTTTTCAACTATAGATTAAAACAACTGTGATAAATTAGACGGCTAATAGCATAAAATTAACTAAAATGATTTTTTTCTGCTTATTCTCTACTTGAATTTATGTGCGCGTTATGCTTCTCAATTATAGAAGGGGCTGGTCTGTCGATAGTCGATATCAGCAATAAGTCGTTATCAACGATAATTTGAATCATTCTTGACGGGACATTTTTATAATGAACAAGAAATATTTCAGTACAACAGTGTCGGCTATGACATTGGCATTGACGGTTGCAGGGGCAAATATTTTCTCAGCATGGGCTGAAGAAATCAAATATAATGGTACTCAGGCTGATTATGACAATTACCATCGTGAAGACGGAACTTACGTGAAACCTCACGGGAGTGCCGATGGCAATACAGTCACGATAGATAATCCGGATAATTTGACAGAAGGTGACTATAAAGCTCCTGATACCGTTGCAGGAGCATCGGTAGCGAGTGGTAAAACTTCGGAAAATACCGTTACTATTCAGGGAAAAGTGAAAGTTACTGAGGATGTTTATGGAGCAATCATCGGGAACGGTGTTTCTGAGAAAAATAAAGTTATTATAAAAGATGGTCAAATTGGTGGCCGGGTTATGGGCGGCATTTCCAAAGCCGGCAGTGCCGACAATAACAGCGTTGACTTTTCCGGAGGTAACGTTACCGGAATGATCTACGGTGGCTTTGGGACGACCGGTGCATCTTACAACACTGTGACATTAAATGGAGGAACAGCAGACGCATTTATTTTCGGTGGTGCTTCGTCAAGTGGAGATGTCAAAAATAATTCGGTTGTGGTCGAAAGTGGCAACTACGGAAAGGATATTTACGCTGGTTACACGGACGCTACAGGCTTAGTTGACAGTAACATATTAACCCTGAGTGGCGGTAAGACTACTGCTACGGTTGCCGGTGGCCGATCTTCCGGTGATGCATCTGTTTCCAATAATCAACTTATTATGGATGGCTCGGCAAATGCATGGGTCGTTGCAGGTGGGTATATTGATGGAACAGGTGACGCTATCGGAAATAGTATATCCATTTCAGGTAACAGCGTTGTAGATGACTTGGCTGTAGGCGGAAGCGTTAGCAGAGGTGATGGTGCAGCAAAAAATAATGTGGCGACGGTTTCCGGTGATGCCATGGTTAATGAAATTCAGGGTGGCGCTACACAAACTGGTATAGCACAGGGAAACCGGCTGGTGATCGAGTCGGGACGTGTTGTAGGCGGACACGGCGGGTTGTCACAAAGCGGTTCGGCATCACAAAATACGGTTGTAATGTCAGGGGGGTTAGTGAAACATCAGCTTGTTGGCGGACGTTCACAATATAATGACGTCAATAACGCAAGTGCTGTCAGCGTGTCAGATAATCAGGTTACCTTTACCGGTGGAATTGTCGAGTATGATGTTATTGGCGGCGCAGCCGACGTATCGGGTTATGTGACAGGTAATGTCGTTACCATGAGTGGCGACACAACGGAAGTGTATGGGGATCTCATTGGCGGTAAGAGTGGATTCGGCGATGCATCCGACAACATTGTCAATTTAAACGGCGGTTCCGTTGGTAAAGTCGTTCACGGTGGAGAGGCAATAAATGGTCGTGCAGATCGCAACAAAATAAATGTTACCGGTGGCACTATCCGTGGAAGCATTTCCGGCGGAATAGGTAACGATGGTGCCGATAGCAATCAGGTTCTTGTCTCCGGCGTGACTGTCGGGGGGCAGATTATAGCAGGCGATTCAGCAGAAGGTTCTGCTACAAACAATGTTGCAGTGATCAAAAATGCGGTTGTTGCAGGAGCGGACATTATCGGTTATGACGAGACAGGTGGTGCCGTTTCCGGTTATGTTACTATTACCGGTAACGCCGAAAACAATAAGCTTATTATTTCTGATTCAACAATTAATGATTCTGTCTTCAGTGGTTATACAGCTCACGGTAGTGCAATCGGAAATTCGCTTATTATTGACAGCGGCTCCCATATAACCCAGGACGTAACCGGTGGCAAAACACTTCGTGGTGGTGATGCAACGAACAACAGTGTGTCGATTGAAGATGCCACTGTTGATGGCAATATTTACGGCGGTCGTACATATGGTGGCAATGCGACGAGTAATTTGATTACTTTAACAGGTGAACATGTAACAATTAAAGGCACTATTTATGGTGGCATTGATGACTTGGACACGTCGACAGATGTCTTTACCGGCAATACATTGAATTTCGTTCACTTCCGCGGCGAGTTGGGGGGCATTAACAGCGTACAAAATTACAAATGGCTTTTGCCAAAGGATGTTGTCAATAATGATACTCTGGTTCACATCACCGGCGACAACCCCGTTAATCTTGCCAATACGACGCATACTGTTGCAATTGACAACGATGGTAATCGTTTGACTGTTGGCGACAAAATTACGCTTATTAATAAAACTACCAACGCACCGGTGTCTACTATGGTCGTTAAACAGGGTAATTTCCTGATCTATGACATGGAGGCCCGACAATCCGGTAGTGGATATGTTCTAACCACTCTGAATAGTCAGCAAATTAAAGAAGAAAAGCCGGAAGATAATGACAGCAACGCTGGCAATATCGGTGGCAATGGAAGTGGTAGTGATGAGCTTGCGGGTCGTCTTAACCCACAAACGAAAGCATTTTCGGAAGGACGTTCAGCATCTCTGGGCTTCTTGAATCAAGGGGCAGACTTGATAGCCAATGCCGGCATTCGTTCAGCCAGAAGTTCTGTTGCAGAGGCTGGCAATAATCCATGGCAGATGAATTTGATGCCGTTCTTTGTTATTGACGGTAGCTCGAACCGTTATAAGACAGGAAGTCATGCAGATGTTGATGGTTTCAATATGGCTGTCGGCTTGGCAACCGGCTTTGAACTTGCAGATAAACATCCGGTAACGCTCGGCGCATTCTTCGAATATGGCCGCGGTACGTATGATACCTATAACAGCTTTGCCAATTATGCATCGGTTCATGGTGACGGTGACACGCACTATACAGGTGGTGGCATATTGGGTCGGATAGATTTTGCCGGTACAGGTTTGGGTCTTGTCAACAAGCTTGAAGCAGGTCAGGCAGACGGGCTTTATGCGGAAGCATCGTTCCGCGCCGGTCATATAGATACCGATTTTGATACGGATGACATTTTGGGCGATTTCGGTCAGGAGAGTGATTACGACAGTGGTGCGGACTATTACGGACTGCATGGTGGTGTCGGTTATGTCATGAATTTCGACGAACGTAATTCGGTTGATGTCTATGGCCGCTATTTCTGGACGAGAATTGATAGCGAAACAGTTGATATCGGTCGTGACCGTTTGCACTTTGATGAAGCTGATAGCTCGCGTTTACGCATCGGCACCAGATATACGATGATTTATAACCAACAGCTCAAGCCATATGTCGGCATTGCTTACGATCATGAATTTGATGGTGAAGTTGCCGCACGGGCTTATGGATTTAAACTGGACAAGCCGTCACTTGAAGGTGACACAGGCATTGTGGAAGCAGGTATTTCGATGAAGCCTGTAAGCACGATTGATGCATTGAGTGTTGATATCACCGGTCAGGGCTTCATTGGTAGACGCGAAGGCGGCGGTGGCGGTATCAAGATCAAATACCAGTTCTGATCAACCGCGCCGGAAGATCTATAAAAATTCGTTTTTGAATTTACGGGAAATACGTCGGATAGAACCTCTACTTTTTTAAAAAAGTAGAGGTTTTTTATATGGTTAAATTGCTAATACAGTTCAAAGCAGAGGTTCTATCATATGGTTAGAGATATTATGGGATAAATGTTTAAAGCATGGGACAGGTATTTGAAGCTGCTAACGGAGTTTGTTGCGGCACCGTAAATTTTAAACTTTTTAATCGAATTACAGATCATATTACATTTTCTCGCCACAGGGTTTGATTGGCTTTTCTTGCTGTTTTTGACACTTTCGTTTTTAACCAGGCAGTAGATACATAATTATTATCGGTAATTGCCACATTATAAAAAATGTTGTCATATCGTCCGGTCGGGGAATTTAAAGTTTCTTTGCAGAATATCGTTTGCATGCGCATTCAATAACGCTTGAGATTTGATTGAAAACTGCTTTTACCAAAAAGGAGGAGGTCTCTCTTCCGTCTTTCATTGGCTATTTTTGCCCGAAACATTCCAAACAAAGAGGATTATAAGAAAACTTTCAGCTTATTAGAGTGTGAGTGCGGGTGTTTTTTGAAATTAACAGCATGTAACTGTACCTGATTTTGTTTGGAGAACGGGTCAATTTTAGTTTTTCAAATCTCAAACGGTTACAAAAAGCTTTTCAAGAGTTACGAAAAGCATCTCAAGCTATGAAATAATCTCGCAATAGGACCCGACATTTCTGATTTCATCTATTCAGGTTCGGGAGCTGGTGAATTTTTTAACCGCCAATTTCGGTGTTTTACGAAACATTGGTTTTAGCGGTGGTTAGGCTAATGGGCTATTTGTTTTTGTTAAACGAAAAGCAGAGCGCATAAATATCGCTTTTTTCCTTGTCATCTTATAACGGGTGGCGTTTTGACGGCGAGCGTATTTCGAAGAGTATCGTTTATATCATCCAGTATGATAGCTTGTCATAAAACGTAACCTATTTGCTAAAGCCTGATAAAACACTCTGTAAGTGCTCCATTTACCGGAACCGGATGGGGTAGGACAACCGCCACAGCTTTTCCGCCCTTGGCGGACTGTGCCCAGAGGCTTTAATATATGATGATTGAGGCCGCGCGTCTCAAGATACATCATAAACCGGCAATTCTTAAAAAGCAGATTTTTCCTGCACTTTTGTTCGCATAAAAAGCGGCTTAATCCAGAATTCCATAGAGTGTTTAAGGGAAAATGAAAAACCGACATCATCACTCTTTTGGAAGGAAAGACGAGTGGCTACAAAGATGCAATTTTCTTGTCGCCGGTTCTGTGAGATGCGCCGGAATTTATCACCCGACGGAGATCGGAGACTAACTTGTTCCGGCAGATACTATTTGAAAGAAAGATCATGGCCCGCGTTCCACGTCGTAACGGTATTACAACCGGAATTTCCATTAACAGACAACATAAACGGCACATCATTAACGGAATTACTATTAACGGCACTACAATCAACGTCGCGACCGAGAGAAACGAGAACTTTTCTGTAAATCTCAAGGAATATCGGCGTAGAACAACACACTCCAACACATTCTGGCGGATGCGTATCCTAAATCTTCTCCACTATCTGCGTTGCCATTATATCCTCTTTTTGTCGATATGTCCGGATTCTCGGCTTTTTTGATAGCGTCGTTGTCTTTATTTGTTAAGCTTCTGAAAAGAGGATGTTATTCTCGTTTATTTCAATAAAATTGACTATTTTACTGGACTGAGTCCAATTCAAAAATGGAAAAAACGAAGTATCCGATTGAGATAAATTATTATCGTGAGTTCGTCACTATTAAGATATGTTGTTATATTGAATACTCAACCAGGACTTTATTCAAAAGAATATCGAAAAATATTCAATTGCATAAATGTCATATATAGGTTCAGAATTCCTATAGTGCCGCGAGCGAACAGGTTTTTTCAGGCCAACTTTTTTAGTCGGTCGAGATTTAAGGATTGCTACGGATAACATCAGATTCATTCTTCTATTTTTCTTTTGTTATCGAGCTGTCCTTCAGTCTAAAAGAAGATTATGAAACATGCATATTGTAATTTTCGGTGTTTAAAAATATCATACAATAAAATTTTTCAACCGCATTTTATTGCTTGAATTTTGTTAAAAATAGAAAGTTTATGTGATTACAAAAGTTATGTAAGTTACCGTATATAATTTATTATAATAATATTTATAATACGGATATTTTTTATTACAGTAAATAAATATTTTTTAATTATAAATCTTATTTTATAATATTTATAAAATATCATGTTTTATTTAAATTAAATAAAAACAAAGTTAGTCGAATAATATATAATTGGTTTATAAAAAATTTGTTATAAAAATTCACGCGATAAAACTAAACAATCAAAATTTGTTATATAAAATATTTGTATTAGTATAAATTTACACAAAATATATTTTTATTCTATTTTATATATATTTATTAAAAATAATTATTTTTTGAAATTAGTAAAAATAAATATAAAAAAATAAATTAATTTATAATATGATACAAATTTTTTATTTTTCATATAGAACTTAAAATAAAATGAAAAAACATGAATCAATATTAAATAAAAACTATTTCACGATATGAAAAATAAATATGCATTCATATTTTGATAGGTAAATAATTGATTAACAAAAAATATGTTGCTAAGTTAATCAAATGTAAATAAAGAATCGACATATAAGAAATAAAAATCCGTACGCAAAATATCGCAATATTGGGGGTGTCTTGATATTGTATAGAGCGGTCAGGATTGGATAGAACGGACAGAATTTGAGTTCCGTTTTTTATATTGTCGCGTCAAACGCGATTTTTCGAGTTTTTGTTTCTGCGTTTTCCGTTTTTGAGTTTTTGTCAGGTCATAGAACGAAAGGTTCAGTGACTTCAATACTGTTTTGAATAATAGACGCGGGGATGTTCATATAATGAACAAAAAAATTCTGAAGGCTAATGTATCAACTTTTGCTATGCTCGTCGTTTTGGGCATTTCAAGCCAGACAACTGCGTGGGGCGAGGACATTACTTATACCGGTAGTCAGGCCGAGTATGAAGGTCTGGCAATATACCACGATTCTGATGGAGAACAGGTAAAAGCAGTTTATCCGCTATCGTCTGCGTCTCAGAATAACGTGTCTGTTTCAAATCCTAACGACTATGCTCCCGGGATTGTCATGGGAGGGGAAGGTACTGCGGCAAACGCCGATTCAAATACCGTTCATATTAAAGACGCCAGAGTAACAAAGTATGTAAAAGGTGGTCATGCAACTGGTGAATTTAACGCCTCTTCTAACACTGTCGAGGTGTTGTATGGGACGGTTATCATGGGAGATGTGTTTGGCGGACAAGCAGAGGGGACCGGAGACGCGAATGGTAACGTGGTAAAAATCGGGGATGAGTCGGGAGGCGGTACTAAAAGTATTAACAATCCAGGAAAGATAATTGGCGGTTATTCGTCTGGAGGAGAAGCGTCATATAATACGGTAACAGTTTATAAAGGTGTAAGGCTATCAGGTAATATCACAGGGGGAGTAGGTAAGACTGTTGTTTCAAATAATACGGTAAATATTATTGCCGGTATTTTACCCGGTGACATTCTAGGCGGATATTCAGAGGCCGGTGAAGTAAAAAATAACACAGTCACCATTGGTAACATATCTAGCCCGATAAATATTTGGGGCGGATCAAGCGTCAGCGGAAGTGTGCATGATAATTCAGTTGTGCTTAATGGATCTTGGATCCATGGAACCACTGGAGGCGGGACTTCCAATGGTTCGGCGTCAGTATCAAACAATCAACTCGTCTTGAAAGGCGCCACGGTTGAAAACGATGCAGTGGGCGGAGATGTCAACGGCGGCGCAGATGCTATCGGAAATAAAGCCACCCTTTCAGAAGCGAGCAAAGTTAAAGGCGATGTTTATGGAGGACGTGTCAAAAGCGGTCTTGGGAACGCCAAAAACAATGAAGTGCACGTTAGTAATACTAATGAACTTTCCCGGAATGTCGCTCAGAATATATGGGGTGGTTATACCGATCAAGGTATTGCCGAGGCAAACCATGTTTTCATTGATCAAGGAGACGTCGACAATCTTGTTGTTGGTGGATATTCAGCCAAAAATGCAGCTGTAAACAATACAGTCACGATGAGTATCGGGTATATAACCAAGGATCTTTATGGTGGACGTTCAGAATTTAACGGGAATAACCTCTCGAATATAGCGGTATCAGGAAATCAGGTGACCCTAACAGGTGGATCTGTTAACGGAAATCTTGTCGGCGGATACGCTGATTTTTCGGCCGATGCTACAAATAATGTCGTCACAATTAATGGCAGACGAGATATTTCAGAAGATGAAGGTGCGGCAGGCGTTCATATCAACGTCTATGGGGGAAAAACCAAATCCGGAAAAGCTTTGAGTAATATTGTAAATCTGAAAGAAGGAACCGTTTCTAAAGATGTTATAGGAGGAAGTTCGAGCGAAAATATTGCCTCGTACAATCAGGCAAATATAACCGGCGGTTCTGTTATGCGTGACGCATATGGCGGACAAGGTGTTACGACCGATCATAATACGGTTTTAAGTTCGTCCGCAGTTATAACGAAACGAGTTTATGGTGGTTGGTCTTCTAATGGGGACGCTAAATTCAACGATGTCGTGATAAAGAATGGGACAGTATACGGAGAGATATATTCAGGTTATAGTAATGTTCAGGGAAATGTAGAAAACAACAGTTTGGCAATTTCAGACACCGCCACAATCAGAGCTAATGTATTTGCTGGATATACAAAATCGGGTGATGCTACAGGAAATACTTTAACATTCAGTTCTGCCTTAACACACAGTTCTGACGGTGCCAAAATCCAATTCATTTCGGGTTTTACAGAAAATGGAACAGCGCGTAAAAACACTATCTCGATTAAAGACGTGCCAATCGGCGACGAGATATTTCGGTTTCAGTCTGATGCAACCGGTGGAAAAAGCTTGAATGGTGATGCGGTAGAAAATAGCGTATTCATCGAAAATGCGTTTGTTCAAGGCAATGTTTATGGCGGCATTACAGCAAATGGTAACGCGACAAATAACTCTGTTTCTTTGACAGGTGAAAAGGTAGAAGTTCAAGGAACTATTTATGGTGGTTATTTGGATAGTCCCGCGCGGGAATCTGCTGATGTATTCACCGGCAATACATTAAATCTCGTTCATTTCCGTGGTAATATCGGTAATATAGAAAACGTACAGAATTATAATTGGTTTCTGCCAAAAGATATTGTAAATAATGATGTACTTATTCACGTTACCGGCGGTAAAGCGGTTGATCTAGCAAATACCAATCATACCATTGCAATGGAAAGTGATGGCAATCGACTGAATGTCGGCGATAAAATCATTCTCATAGACAATACTATAAACGGAAAGACATATAATTCCATTGCCGTTCACCAAGGTGGGTTGTTAATTTACGACATGATGTTGGCCTCTACGCCAGACGGGAAATACATCCTGACGACGTTGAAGTCCGACGAGAATAAAGGTGAAGGCGGTAATACCGGTGGCGGTAATGGTGACGAAGGTAATACCGGTGGCGGCAATGGTGAGGGCGGTAATACCGGCGGCGGTAATGATGATGGCGGTAATACCGGCGGCGGTAATGGTGAGGGCGGTAATACCGGCGGCGGCAATGGTGACGAAGGTAATACCGGCGGCGGTAATGGTGACGAAGGTAATACCGGTGGCGGCAATGGTGAGGGCGGTAATACCGGTGGCGGCAATGGTGGCAGCGACCATAACGGTGGCGGTTCCGGCAATCCGTCAGGCTATCTCAACCCACAATCGAAAGCCTATTCAGAAGGGCGCGTCGCATCTCTGGGCTTTTTGGGACAAGGATCTGATTTGATTGCCAATTCCGGCATTCGTGCGGCCAGAACGTCGGTTGCGGAAAACACTAACAATATGTCGCAGATAAATCTGGTTCCTTTTTTTGTCATGGATGGCAGTTCGAACCGGTATAAGACAGGCAGTCATGCTGATGTTAACGGTTTCAATATCGCTACCGGTTTGGCAACCGGTTTTGAACTGGCAGACAAACATTTGGTGACAATCGGTGCCTTCTTCGAATATGGTCGTGGAACCTATAATACCTATAACAGCTTTACCAATTATGCATCTGTTCGTGGTGACGGAGATACCAACTATACGGGAGGCGGTATTCTAGGCCGGATCGATTTTGCCGGTACAGGTTTGGGGCTGGTCAACAAGCTTGAAGCGGGGCAGGCAGACGGGCTTTATGCAGAAGCATCTTTCCGTGCCGGTCATATTGATACCGGTTTTAACACAGATGATCTATTGGGCAAAATAGGTGCGGGGAGCACTTACGACAGCGGTGCGGATTATTATGGACTGCATGGCGGTTTCGGTTATGTCATGAATTTTGACGAGAGTAATTCGCTTGATGTCTATGGTCGCTATTTGTGGACGAGAATTGATAGCGAAACAGTGAATATAGGTCAGGACCGGTTGCACTTTGATGAAACGGACAGTTCGCGTCTACGCATCGGAACCAGATACACGACGGCGTACAACCGACAATTCAAGCCATATGTTGGAGCGGCTTACGATCACGAATTTGAAGGTGAAGTCGCCGCCCGTGCCTATGGCTTCAAGCTGGATAAGCCGTCATTGGAAGGTGATACTGGAATATTCGAGGCGGGTGTTTCGATGAAACCTGTCGACACAATTGACGCTTTGAGTGTCGATATTTCCGCTCAAGGCTTTATCGGCAAACGTGAAGGCGGTGGTGGTGGCCTCAAGATCAAATACGAGTTCTGATCAACCGCGCTTGATGATCTATAAAAATTCGCTTTGTGAATTATCAGGAAATACGACAAATAGAACCTGTACTTTTTAAAAAGTACAGGTTCTATCTGTTCAAATTCACTCAACTTAACAGGAAAAAATGATGAAGCGACTTATCGGGAAAATATGATGAAGCGGCAGCTCTCGGTACAAAAGTCATATTATTAAACTTACAAGACGAGAATTTAAAAATATTGTATATTTCATCAGGTATTGTTGCAGTGTCGGGTAAGATCTTGCACAATTACAAAATTATCCGAATTTTTATTGGGTAATAAAATTGTAAAATCTATTTTAAAAATGTCAGGACCTTTCCGAATGTACCAACTTCATATCGCTAACAAAAATTATTCCTCATGGTCACTAAGGCCATGGGTGCTTATGAAAACTCTCGGTATAAAATTCGAAGAAATAAGACATAGCTTCAAGCCGGATAATTTTGATCAGTTCAAGGTGTTTTCACCATCTGCGAGAGTTCCGGTTCTTATCGATGGAGATGTGACAATATGGGATAGTCTGGCAATAACGGAATATTTATTTGAAAGCCATAGTGCCGTTTGGCCGGAACAACGTATTGCCAGAGCGTGGGCGCGTTCGGCAGCGGCTGAAATGCACTCTTCATTTCAATCATTACGCACCCGCTGCCCGATGTCTGTCGGGGTTGTTGCAAAGTTGAAACAAATGACTGCGGATTTGGAAAAAGACATTCGCAGATTGGATGAATTATTTCTGTCAGGCCTCGAAGAATTTTCCGGTCCGTTTCTGGCGGGAGACAAGTTTACGGCTGTCGACGCTTTTTTCTGTCCTGTGGCTTTTCGGGTTAGAACCTACAATCTTCCGTTAAATCGGAAATCATCGGACTATGTTGAAAAATTGCTTGCACTTCCTTCTATGCAGGAATGGGAAGAGCTGGCTTTGGAAGAGCGGGAAAGAGATCTTATGGAAGAGGCGGCGCTTGATCGCTATGCCAATCGAGAAGAGGATCGCAGAAGAAGATCATAAATCATTTAACGGTGTTCCTAAAGTCCTATGGTAAGATTTACGCTGTAAAAAATTGTCTCACCACATCACTTCCGTAAACCGCGTTATACCGCTCTCAATAACTTAGTTACATGTGAGATTGGAATTTTTTGATCGCAACGCATTTTAATCTCTTTGCTTGCTTCAATCAGAAATTTGAAAAGGCTCGGTCTTTCAGTTACAAAACCGTTTTATGAATAGAAAATTTCGCGTTTTAATTGTGACGGGGAAGAGTTTTGCGAGAAAGACCGGCATGGACATATGGCTAAAAGGGCAATGTTCGTTCAGATGGTTAATTCAGATACAACTGATGAACATAGCTTATTGAAATATGCCGAATAAAAAGGCGTATAAATGTTTATAAAGCGTTTCTAAGAAAGAACGGACGGACTCCCAGAAACCTTATAACAATGGATTAATTTGAAATATATTTCAAAAAGCTCGAAAAACTGTCCTGACCATTTTTCGTATAATTTCTATACAAACCGTGACAGTAAAAACGGAGTCTCAAAAAGATTTTCGGAAAGCTACATTGCCAGAATAGCAAAGAAAAAGTGGCTCCCCGGGCCGGATTCGAACCAGCGACCAACCGGTTAACAGCCGGTTG
>CAMLLT010000034.1 GCA_946480935.1 uncultured Bartonella sp.
ATCCGCTCGTTGCGAGAAGAGGGATTCGAGCCTTTAGCGGTCGAATCTCTGGCAGTTCTTATCGGTACTTCTGAAAATGTGACTGCTTGTCGAAATCAAAAGGAACTGCTTGAACATTTTGATCTCACATCTGCATCAAAGTCGTCAGCAAAATTTGATCCCGCTGATTTGTTGACGCTCAATAAGCACATTGTGCATGAGCTTGAATTTGATGAAGTAAAAGCCAGACTGGAAAAAATTGGCATTAAAGGTGAAGACGCTTCATCGTTCTGGTATGCCGTTCGTGGCAATATCGATAAAGTAAACGAGGCAAAAAATTGGTGGGACAATTTGGAGTTGAACAAAACGTTTGATGCGGTTTCGCCGGAAGACCGTGAATATGTTCATCAATCAGCTTCACTTTTGCCAGATGGCGAACTTGATGAAAATAGCTGGAAAGTCTGGACAGATGCCTTGAAAAAACAGACAGGCCGCAAAGGAAGGGCACTTTTCATGCCATTGCGGCAAGCATTAACAGGTTTGGACCACGGGCCGGAAATGGCTGCTTTGCTGCCTCTTCTGGGAAGAAACCGGGTTCTTCAACGCCTGAAGGCATAAATGTTATATCCTTCGAATATTTATGAAAAAGGCAGCTCATTTCGTGAGCTGCCTTTTTAAATTCATTCAGTGAAAAGGTATAAAAGCGTTTAATTTTATTATCCGCTACCTGATCATTTAGGCTCTGTAAAAGTTTGTTAGCGCTTTTTCCTACCGATCTTAGATGGCTCGCGAAAGGAATTTACCCTTTCGTGTTGATAAGCATAAAAGCGGGAATATCGTTACCAAATCCCTTGGGAGAGGGCGGCTCCTTTGAAGAATATTTGTCTTGATTATGTCTTTGAGACCGCATCTGCTGTTGGTTAATCGGCGAAGCAGGCTGCTTGTCGCCAGAATTGTCGGTTTTTTCGCCACCGGTCTTTGTCTGTTTTTTCCGGCTTTTAGATTCGGTGGTTTCGGTGTTCTTTCCACTCGAGGGAGATTTCGATCCCGATGATCTTGTATGTTTTTGATCGGAGTCTTTACCATTCTCTTCCGGAACCAGAGAAGATAAGTCGCCATCATACCATTCGATTTTTTGATCGCTCATCTTTTCTATCGCGTCGACATATTTTGTGTCGGCCTTTGTAACAATGGTAAAAGCTTTACCGGATTTTCCGGCACGTCCTGTACGACCGATACGATGAACGTAATCTTCTGCATGGGTCGGAACGTCATAGTTGAACACATGACTGACGTCAGGAATATCAAGACCACGGGCTGCGACATCAGACGCTACCAATAAAGCGATTTTTCCATCTTTGAAGTTTGCCAGCATAGACATGCGCGAACGTTGATCCATATCTCCATGGAGAGCACCAACACTGAATTCGTGCCGGACGAGAGAGCGGAAAAGCTCGGAAATGTCTTTTTTACGATTACAAAAGATGATCGCGTTTTTTAATTCATCACCTTCATTATGGATTAGATCACGCAAAACTGCCCGTTTTTCCCATGGTTTGCGACCGGAAGCGACGAGTTTTTGTGTAATTGTCGCAGCGGTAGAAGATGCTTTGGCGATTTCGATGCGAACAGGTGTATGTAGAAATTGTTCTGTCAATTTTGTAATTTCCGGAGCCATCGTAGCCGAAAAAAACAAAGTTTGGCGTGTAAAGGGAATTAGTTTGCAAATACGTTCGATATCCGGAATAAAACCCATATCGAGCATACGGTCAGCTTCATCAATAACCAGAATTTCTACACCGGTCAGCAAAAGTTTTCCACGTTCGAAATGGTCTAAAAGCCGCCCGGGCGTTGCAATCAGAACATCAGCGCCACGGTCAAGCTTACGGTCCTGATCATCGAATGAAACTCCACCAATGAGTAGCGCTACGCTTAAATGGTGATTGATGCCGTACTGATCGAAATTTTCTTTCACCTGCGCTGCAAGTTCACGTGTGGGCTCCAGAATGAGTGTACGGGGCATCCTTGCGCGTGCGCGTCCTTTTTCAAGGAGCGTCAACATAGGAAGCACAAAAGAAGCGGTTTTGCCCGTGCCCGTTTGTGCAATACCCAATACATCTTCACGTTTCAAGACATGAGGAATAGCCCCAAGCTGAATTGGTGTTGGTTCTTCATATCCAATGGATTTTACTGCTTTGAGAACCTTTTCCGAAAGGCCCAAATCATTGAAACTGGTCAAAGGCGCTATCACTCTTTCTCTTTTTCGCCTAACTTTAAGTGACAATAGTCAGAACGGTCCGGCCATTCTACATCATCAACAAACGCGTTAAGGTGCATTGATAAAAAAGTCAACAAAAACGATTGTTTGCAATGCGTTTTAACGTGTATTCTTCTCAATAACGAAATTGTTCGGATAATATACGTTCGTCCCAGGAATGGTTGGAATCAAATAAAATTGACGCTTTTACACCCTTTGCCAGAGAAATGACCACCGAACTGACCGACTTTACTTCTACATTGTCAGCGGCAGCATTGACCGGCCGTTTATCTAGTTCAAGCATATCAAAACGGACTGTGACAGAATTTGGCAAAAGTGCGCCATGCCATCTGCGCGGACGAAATGGGCTAACAGGCGTTAAGGCGAGCAATGGAGCAAGTAAAGGTAAAATTGGCCCCTGAGCGGAAAGATTGTAGGCTGTAGAACCCGCCGGTGTTGCAACCATCACGCCATCGCAATTAAGCTCGTCCATACGTATTTTGCCATCGATGCTGATTTTTATTTTCGCAGCTTGGTAAGATTGGCGAAATAGAGAGACTTCATTGATTGCCAGTGCTTCAACATGGCCTTCGGAGCTGGAATCGGCAATCATTCTGAGCGGCTTTATGTCTTCTTTATGTGCTTTCGCAATCCGTTGCGGCAGATTGGCAATTCGATATTCATTCATAAGAAATCCGACAGAACCGCGATTCATGCCATAAATAGACTTTCCGGAATTCATGAAGTTGCGCAGAACTTCCAACATTGTCCCGTCGCCCCCCAAAACAACAATCACATCAGCATCATCTACGGTCGATTGACCGTAGCGTTCTATTAATGCTTGAAGAGAGTTGCGCGCCTGTTCGGTTTTAGACGCGATAAAATGAAATCGCTCTATAGGTTTTTCCATCAAGTTTTTCCGTTTTTCCAAGTAAATGAATTGGACGTGCTTATGCCCAATAGTTATCAATTAAAGCATCCAATATCTCATCTGATACGATATCTAATCTGAGATGGCGGCTTTTTCAACAATTCACAAATTTTGCTGACAAAGTACGAGAATAATGGCAAGTTTTAGTAATTGCTTATTCGGGCAAATTAACCATTGAATAGTTGGCGGCGCGTTTAGTGAAAGGTATCGCTTATGAAAAGAAAATTGTTCTTGGCCCTCCCTCTCGTATTTTTAACTTTTTCATTTGCTCATGCTGAACCGGCATTGAAGGGATGTGCTGCTAAAAAACATAGTATTGAAATGCAGCTTGATTATGCCCGTAAATACAACAACAGCCACCAGATAATCGGGTTGGAAAAAGCGCTGAAGGATGTTTCGGAAAATTGCACTGACGAGAAACTGAGAGCAGAACGGAAAGCTAAAATATCCGAAAAAACGAGAAAAGTCTCTGAAAGGGAGGCTGAACTTAACGACGCGAAAGCAAAGGGTAATCGGAAAAAAATAACAAAGAAAATGGAAAAACTGGAAAAGGCAAAACAGGAGTTGAAAGAGGCGCAAGACGAATTGAATCGCTAATTAAACAAGTTTTGTTTTGCGGTTTTTTCACCCCGTCAACGACAGTCAAAACCTGAAACATAGGAACTCGCGTTCAGTTTTAGAAACTTCTTTGCCTTTCAAATCCCGAAGTAAATAACCGGTTCTTGAGGGCAGGGGAGCCTATATAGAAATATATTGTTTCTACCCGATGTAAGCGAAGTAAGTTATTCGATATAAATGCTATAAAACTTTCAATTCGCGGGCGTAAATAACGATTTCAAGGTGATTGTTTGATTATTCAGCGAAGCTCATTTCAATGGCTTGCCTTATCAGAAGATAACTTTTTAAGAGCTTTTTGGAAAAACACCGCGAGAAGGCATAAATATCATTATGATATTATTTTCAACCCCAAGCCCGTTGGGGGACCTGATACGTATCTCGACTCCAAGCAGATAACGGTTTTTCAAAATCACTTCATAATCAAACCAATAAACCGTTATCAGTGTTATATAATCAAACCAATAAACCGTTATCAGTGTTATCTTGGTATTCAAAAAGAAAGGTATTTTGCCCGACCTGTTGCAATTAAAATCCCACGGCTCTGTTTCACTCAATTCAAAGCGGGGGGGGAGCGGATAGTTCAATAGTTTCGTGGGATTCCCGGGATGTTTGTTTCCGTTATTTTTAATATTTTTCAACTTATTGACATAGAGAACGTTTTTCACCATTGAACCATTCACTGTGATCGGCTAGAAAAACGTCGATCAAATCGAATTTTCGCAAAACAATTTTCGGTTTTGCACCCGTAGCTCAGCTGGATAGAGCGCTGCCCTCCGAAGGCAGAGGTCAAGAGTTCGAATCTCTTCGGGTGCGCCATTTCCTCGCTTCAATTTGTTTTAAAGTTGAAAGACGATTTTCAATCATCCATTATTTATGGCTAAAAATGTTTAGGACCGAATTTGAATCGATAGAGGTTCTGACAAGCCGTTATCTTGAAAAATAAGGTCGAGGACCATTCTTTCGAAATTTTGTGATGGAAATACAATTCTGGAAAAACATATTCATGAATCATGAGAGCTGCCGTTCTTTGAATGTTTGTTTTGTCACAACACCCAAAGAGGGCAACTCCCGCTTTGAAAAGTCCAAATTGTCAGATCGTGTCTAAACTTTTACAAATAATGATGACAGTCGTTTTTACCGATATTATCTGCTTTTTTAGAACACGATATTATAACGCCACCGACGAGCGTTTTTACCACTCAAGAAAAGATCGCCACTTGCAAGTGTTTTGCCACTTTCCCAAAGCTGTCTTGCCCGTTCGTTCGTGCCTGGAGCGAGTTGAGATTCGTCAACTTCAAGTTCACTGACTGCGCCTCCCCCCTCTTTTCGCTTAAAAGCGTAGTTGACCCGGTCAAACATCGGATCGTCGACTTCGTCCCCCATATAGATTTGATAATCGCCTGAAACCAACTTATCCATAAGGCCGTTACGATCTTCTATTTTACCTTCACGAACACCGATTTTATAATATTCAACCACAATCTCTTTCATTTGATCTTGAGAAAGAGCATAAGGGTTATCTTCTAAATAATCATATAAATTTTGATATATAACACTTGATAGGCTGCTAGACGATGAACCATCTTTTATTTCTGTAATATCAATAGCGTCGCCTATGATTTTTTGTATTTTATCGACAGAAGCCTGATTTTCCTTAGCAACAGCAATCTTAACCTTATTATCATCTTTGACTTTATCTTGAGATTGCGAATTATTTGCTTTCAAGGCATTTTCAATCAATTTGGATCGAAAATCTGCTTGAGACTTATCCCGAATTTCACCTGCTTGTTTTACAAGTTCTTGAATATTGTTTTTAACGTCAGAGGGATTTGACTTGTTTGAATTGTTGTTCTTTGACGTTATCGATTGGATCAACTGAAGTGCTATTTCTCCACTTCGTCCATTTACTGCGGTAGATGAGATGCTCATGTCGTATCCCCTTAAGAATACTGCAGCCTTTCAAGCTTTCATAGCTATTCCAGCGCTCCCTCACATTCTTCATAAATGTATCATAACGGTACATTAAAAAGATCAATTGTCAATATTAACAATTCTATCAACAGGAAGAATTTTTAGATTCTATAATAACAACGTTTATTGTTAAGGCGCCATTCACTACTGAAAGAGTTATTTATTTCATTGTACTCAACCATAGGTTTGGTTTTTTTATCCTAAATCTATTATATATTCCAAATGTATAATTAAGGCCTTATTCGGAGAGGGACTATAGTTTGTTAAGTGTGCAGACTTTCCAATTTTGTTGAATTTCTTCAACTCTTCAGCAAGATTTAACAATCCGACCTCGTGTTTGGTAATTCGTTCACTCTTTTCAATCATCAGAGTTGCCTTTGTTCGAATGTTTGCATCATCAAAACACCCAAAAGCGGTCAACTCTCACTTTGAAAAGTTAAAACTGTCAGATCATGTCTAAACTTTTAGATATCCGAGTGCCGGTGGTATTTTCTTAATTCTCATTTTGTCAGATGCAAATGTAGGATATTGATAGGAAGAAATGAGGTTTTGTTGGTCCAGACTTTGCCAATTTCCATTCGCTCTCTATTCATGTTCATATGAAGTTGACTAACGACAAATAATCAGGCCAATGATCAATCCGGAAATTGCCAAATTCATATCAACTTGAAATCACCCCATTCCTCTTCCAATCTTTAAACAAGCAATGCCTTTTGCCGTCCAGGGTGCCTTGTGTTTGCTTTTCAGGAAATCGGAGAAGACCTCTGTACAAACTATTTACGGGTAATTGGATAGCAGCGCTCGTAATGAATAAGCCCGATCAAGTCTCTGTGGGAGCGCGAGCAAATTAAAGAGCCTCACATAGCTCGAAAAATTTCAAGCTATGTGAGGCTGATTATTCAGATCGAAAAACGATCAAACTCCTTCAGATTTCATAAATCAGAAGAAACCTTTTCTTTGCCACCAACCGACACGTTTCGGTTTTTCCTCTTCATTTTCGTCTGAAGAGGTCACAACAGGCTCCGTTGAAAGCGTCTCGTCTTTTTTGCTCGTTTTGGATTTTGTACGGGTCGTCCTTTTAGGGGACTTCGTTTCATGTTTTTCGTTGTCGATTTCGTTATTCTCACTTACGGCTTCGTCGGATTTTTTCTCTTCGACTTTCGCTTTTTGCGAGCGTTTCGTGGTCTTTTTAGTAGGTTTATCGTCAGCAGAAGTCTCATCCTTTGTTGCTTCTGTAGCGGGGGACTGTTTTTCTGAAACAGTTTCGACAACTTGTTTCACAGTCTTTGTACTACGTTTGCGAGTGCGCGATGACTTTTTGACCGGCTTGTCAATAGTGTCATTTTCGGCACTTTCATCGTTGACGTTTTCAGAAGCAGGTACTTCGGCTTCGGCCCGCGTTTTCCTCGTCCGTTTTTTGCTCGTTGTTTTAGGTTCTTTTTCTTCTATCTTGGCTTCCTCATGAGCAACTTCCGGCACATTTTGTTCTTTTATGACAACTGGCGTCGGTTGGGGTGCAGTTTCTGTAACCGAGAACCCGACTGGCTCGGCGGCTGGTACGCGCCTTTGTCTTCTTGCAGCAATTACCTCTGCTAGCGCTTTTTCAGCAAAATCTCCTACCGGTTCCGCATAAGGAATTCTGCGACGTTCGAATTCGCCTTCACGATAGCGCCTGCCACCGCGACGCCCGCGCCGACGACGACGTTTATTGTCTTCCTCGCCGCGCACAACATCATCCTCATTCCGGACACGTTGATTTTTTCCTTCATTGCGATCGTTAGATTTTCCACGATTGCGACGTTTGCGTCTTTGGTTATTGTCAGTATTGTCAATATCCTTTTCTTCGCTTTCGACCTCTATGGCAGTTTCCTCGACCTCATCGGCATCATCTGCTTCGTCGACAGGCGGAAGCTGGGGTACCACGGCAGGTGTTCCTTCGGCAGGCGTTCCTTTATATATCGCCAAATTTTGAGCACCAACCTCGTCATCTGCTTCGATATTGATCGTCAGACCAAAACGGCTTTCCAAATCGGATAGAGCTTGTCGTTTATGATTAAGAACATAAAGGGCGGTAGCGACCGATGTACGGACGATAATATTAAAGTGCGGATTGCGCAGAAGATATTCTTCAATAGAGCGGATAACGTGCAGAGCTAAGGACGAATCAGAACGTATATAGCCGGTGCCATTGCAATGCGGGCAGGGCTGCATTGTGCTTTCCAGCACAGATGCCCGAATACGTTGACGGCTCATTTCCATGAGTCCAAAATGCGAAATGCGGCCGACCTGAATGCGGGCCCGGTCATCTTTCAGGCAATCTTTGAGTTTTTTCTCGACAAGACGATTATTGCGTTTTTCTTCCATATCAATGAAATCAATAACAACCAGTCCTGCAAGGTCACGCAGTCGCAACTGTCTGGCAACTTCTTCGGCAGCTTCGAGATTTGTTTGGCAAGCCGTTTCCTCAATAGAATGTTCTTTTGTGGACCGGCCCGAATTGACGTCAATTGCGACGAGAGCTTCGGTTTGATTGATAACCAGATATCCGCCGGATTTTAGCGTTACTTCCGGCTGCAACATACCATCAAGCTGCGCTTCAATTCCGTTATGCGCAAAAATTGGCAGCTGCTCACGATATGGTTGAACAACTTTTGCATGGCTCGGCATTAGCATGCGCATGAAATCTTTTGCTTCGCGATAGCCTTGTTCGCCTGAAACGAGTATCTCGCTGATGTCCTTGTTATAAAGGTCACGGATCGACCGTTTGATAAGGCTACCTTCTTCATAGACAAGACAGGGAGCAACGGATTCAAGCGTCAATGCGCGGACATTTTCCCATAGGCGCATCAGATATTCGTAATCGCGTTTGATTTCAGTCTTTGTCCTATTGGCACCGGCTGTCCGTAAAATAACTCCCATTCCCTTGGGCACATGCAGATCTTTAACAACTTCCTTGAGCCGTTTACGATCCTGCACATTGGTGATTTTGCGGGAAATACCACCGCCACGTGCTGTATTCGGCATCAAAACCGAATATCGTCCTGCTAAAGAAAGATAGGTGGTCATGGCAGCGCCTTTGTTGCCACGTTCTTCTTTTACAACCTGAACCAACAGAATTTGGCGGCGTTTGATAACTTCCTGAATTTTATATTGCCGACGCGGGGTGCGCTCGCGGGTAGGAACCTCTTCGAGGGCATCTTCTGCTCCCACAAGTTCTACACTGTCTTCGGTGTCATCTGTTGTTTGTTCGGCATCGTCGTTTTCATCAGCGGAAACAGAAACTGTCTCGCTTTCATTGCTTGCTTCGGACGAACGACTTTTTTTCCTGTTATTGGCTCTTGAAGCCTTTTCGTTTTCCTGTTCATCCTCATCTTCAACACGGGCTGCCTTTTCTTCTTCTTCAAGAAGCGCTTGGCGGTCAGCAACAGGAATTTGATAATAGTCAGGATGAATTTCAGAAAACGCAAGAAATCCGTGACGATTACCGCCATATTCAACGAATGCAGCTTGCAGAGAAGGTTCAACTCGCGTTACGCGAGCCAGATAGATATTTCCTTTTATCAGTTTTTTGTGTTCGGATTCAAAATCGAATTCTTCAATCCTGTTACCACGAACAACAACCACGCGAGTTTCCTCCGGGTGGGAGGCATCGATAAGCATTTTGTTTGACATTATAGAAAATCCTGCAGGCGACACGTATGGAACAACGGATAGAGGTCTTTGAAAAACCTATCAAAGCCGATGCATACTGTCTGCCGATGGAAAGAAGATTTGCCAACAGACTATAGTGAGAATGGGCGTGCATATCCCCGCTTGCATGTGCCGCGCTTAAAACTACTTCTACTACCAGTTGTGTTCGACTCATATCCAGCGAGTCTCCGGCAAAACGTTTTTAAAATAGTTCGGGGTAACCGAACCAGCGAAACTTAATCATTACAAACTTGCTCCATATTCATTGAAAACATAGCGTCAAATGACCTAGGAACAGCTAAAGTTTGTAGACTTTTTGGCTGAAAATGGTTTGAATGAACCGGTTAACCGAAGGTTCATTTATTGTTTTTCCAACCGTTCAAGACATTTACGCTTTTAAGTCGATATCCTGCCGAACACAAGTAACTTTATAAAGACGTCTACTTTATTTGCTGGAAAAACATGAATTTGGCGGTTCGCGCAGTGCTCGTGTCCACAGGTGCAGATGTTATTTTAAGCAAATATTATCTTAAAATTGCCAAAGACCCTGATTATTGTTCCCGCGAATTGCCAGTTTTTATTTAAATGCTTTAGAACAAAAATTGGAAGTAGAGAAACGAGGGCCACGCCGCAATGGATCATGCCGGACAACAAGCAAATGGTATTGGCAATATCGGACAATCAAAATGGCTTGTTTTTATTGTTGCATTTTTCTTAAGTCTTATGAGTTTTTCGGGTAAAAGCAATGCCGGTAATGAACAGTTGGAACTCGTGAATATTAGAGCTGTAGGAGATCTTACGAGAACAAGACTTATTGCTGTATTCTCGGGCGCTCCCAACTATTCCTTACAGTTTCTCGACCACCCGAACCGGCTCGTTGTCAATCTTCCTAGAACCGATTTTTCCTCACAAAAACAGCCTCCATTAAAGTTTGGTATGGTTTCCGATTTGCGCTACGGAACATCCGGGCCAAATTCATCGAAAATTATATTGACGACGAATGCCCCTTTCGTGATCGAGAAAGATAACATCGAACAACTTGATAGCGGGCTTTGGCAATTGGTCATAGATTTGACCAAGGACAGTGAGGAGAACTTTCAAAAGTTAATCCAAAAACAGCAAACAGAAAATAAAGCACCGGCTCATGACGATAGACCGGCTCAACAAAAGCCTTTTCGTGTCGTGATTGATGCCGGTCATGGGGGAATTGATAGCGGGGCGGAAAGTGTGTCGGGTGTGCTTGAAAAAAACGTTACATTGGCGTTTGCGCGCGCATTACGCGGTGAATTGGAAAAAAACGTCAATTTGCAAGTATTTTTGACGCGTGATTCCGATATTTTTCTCAGACTTAATGAACGGGTCCAAAAAGCCCGCGACTATGGTGCCGATCTGTTCATTTCTATCCATGCCGATACCATAAATATGACATCGATGCGTGGCGCAACTGTTTATACAATTTCAGACCGCGCATCTGACGATTTGGCAAAAGCTTTGGCAGAAAGAGAGAATAAAGCCGACCTGCTTGACGGCTTGCCGGCTGACGAATCCCCTGAGGTTACCGATATTCTGATTGATCTTGCAAGACGGGAGACATTATCTTTTTCGGTGAATTTTGCTGATCGCGTAGTTTCAAGTCTTTTGGAAGATAATATAAACCTTATAAAAAATCCGCATCGCTATGCCGGTTTTCAGGTTTTAAAAGCCCCCGACATTCCATCGGTTCTCATTGAAATCGGATATTTATCGAATAAGGATGACGAGAAGCTCATTTCGGATCCCGTTTGGAAGCGACAAGCAGCAAGCGCAATTGCGACAGCTGTGCAACAATTTGCAAATTATAGGACCCGTAACGGGAATAATCCACAACCATGATAAAAATGCTTGAGAAAAACGAGAGCGATAGTCTTAACTTTGACATTAAAATACTAAATAGTGCATTTAGCCTTGTTTCTAACGAAATTCCAGTGCACACGCATCGGGTTTTACCAATAAAGGTCTCGCATAAAGCGGGTACGGGAGAAAGCGACATCCGGTTACTATGATGAAGTTTTTTAGAGTTTTTCTTGCCGCTGGAGTTACTCTCAGTCTGGGCACATATTTAATCGGCTTGGCAAGCGCCGAGAACGATCAGCAAGGCGACGAGCTTCCCGATTATCAGGTGCTCGCTGATTACGAGCCTCCTGTTATGACCCGTATTCACGCCGCAGATGGTGGCCTCATGGCAGAGTTTGCAACGAATCGTCGGCTTTATTTGCCAATCCAATCGGTTCCCGACTTAGTGAAATTTGCATTTATTTCTGCCGAAGACAAAAATTTTTACACCCATTTCGGCCTTGATCCGGAAGGGCTTGCTCGGGCCTTGGTAAGCAATGTTAAAAATATCGGATCCGGTCGCAGACCTGAAGGAGCGTCGACAATCACCCAACAGGTGGCAAAAAACTTCCTTTTGAGTTCCGATGCGACGATGGAGCGTAAAATCAAGGAAGCCATATTGGCAATGCGTATCGAACGGGCCTATTCCAAAGATCGTATTCTCGAACTCTATCTGAACGAAATTTATCTGGGACGCGGCGCTTATGGTATTGCCGCTGCTGCACTTACATATTTCAATAAATCGGTGAACGAGCTTACATTGGAAGAATGTGCCTATCTTGCATCTCTTCCTAAGGGGCCAAGCAATTACGATCCTTTCAAACATACCCAGCGCGCGCTTGACCGCAGAAACTGGGTAATTGATCGTATGGTTGAAAATGGCTATGCGACGCAGGCACAGGGCGAGCAGGCAAAACTGAAACCTTTGGGCATCTCTCTGCGTGGTGACGATTCATATATTTTCGCGGCAGACTATTTCACCGAAGAAGTTCGTCGACAATTGATCAACCGTTATGGTTCGAAAACCCTTTATGAGGGTGGATTATCTGTTCGCACAACTCTGGATCCCAATTTACAAGTTCAGGCCCGTCGGGCATTGCAGGACGGTCTTGTCAAATACGACCAGAATCATGGTTGGCGCGGAGCTTATAAACACATCGACATTTCTGATGATTGGGGTGTCGCTTTAGGAGATGTCAGCGGCTTTAGCGATGTTCCGGAATGGCGTTTGGCTGTCGTTCTGTCTGTTTCGCCGGATAAAGTAAAAATCGGTTTGCAGCCGAAACGCGAGGTATCGGGCGCACTTTCGGCCGAGCGTAATGTGGCCACAATTACCGCAAGCGATATGAAGTGGGCTTACCGAATGGTCGGCAAGAACGACCGCCGTTCTTCAGCCTCAAATCCCGGTGGCGTTTTGCAGGTTGGCGATGTTATTTTCGTCGAGAAAAAGCCTGGAAACGAGGACGTTTATTTGCTCCGGCAACCACCTAAAATTGAAGGTGCAATGGTTGTTATGGAGCCAAGAACAGGACGTGTTTTGGCGATGGTTGGCGGATTCTCGTTTGCTGAGTCGGAATTCAACCGTGCAACTCAAGCCTATCGGCAACCCGGTTCTTCTTTTAAACCCTTTGTTTATGCCGCAGCACTTGATAACGGTTATACACCGGCGTCGGTTGTTCTCGACGGGCCTGTGGAAATCAAACAACCGAATGGCGAAGTGTGGCGACCAAAAAATTATGGCGGGACATTCGCCGGTCCGTCGACTTTACGTTACGGTATCGAACATTCACGTAATTTGATGACAGTCCGCTTGGCTAACGATCTCGGTATGCCGATTGTATCAGAATATGCAGAGCGTTTCGGAATTTATGATAAATTACAACCTTATCTTCCTATGGCGTTAGGGGCAGGGGAAACAACAGTTTTGCGCATGGTTACCGCTTATTCGGTTATCGCCAATGGTGGCCGCTCCATTTCACCATCCCTTATCGACCGCATTCAGGATCGATATGGAGCGACGATCTATCGGCATGACCAACGTAAATGTGAGGAATGCAACGTAAAGAACTGGGATAACCAGCCCGAACCGACATTGATAGATGAGCGGGATCAGGTGCTTGATCCTATGACAGCCTATCAGATTACATCAATGATGGAAGGTGTGGTCCAACGCGGTACGGCCGCACGCCTTGCATATCTTAACCGCCATATTGCCGGTAAAACGGGAACGACGAATGACTCGAAAGATGCATGGTTTATGGGCTTTACTCCGAATATCGTCGTTGGTGTGTTTATCGGCTATGACCAGCCTTCAACACTCGGATATGGTGGTACCGGAAGTTCTCTTGCAGTTCCCGTATTCGGTGAATTTATGGAGAATGCTATGAAGGGCGTTCCTGACGTTGATTTTAAAATACCGGATGGCATGATGCAAATTGCTATTGATCGGAAAACCGGTATGCGTGCAGAACCCGGAGATAGTAATGTGATCGTTGAAGCCTTCAAACCGGGTACTGGTCCGGCTGATGTTTATCAGGTTATTGGCGGAACGACATCATTCAAAGAAGGGGTGCCGGTTGCGCCAACCTCTCCTCAAGTCAATAAAGCTATTCAAAGTGGAGCCGATGGCCTTTATTAAAAATTGCCTTTTGACAAAAAAGACATCATGTGGATATTGCTGCACAACTGTTGTTGGACAAATGACGTTTCGAGCGGAAAAGTTGAATTCGCGATTGTAACGGAACAATAAGCCCGGCAACGAACACCAAAAGAAATGATCAGGAAAAAGACATAACAATGCGAGCAGAAATTGAAACTTTGGTTGAAGAAATCAAGCAGGCTATTGGCTTGCTGAGGAGGCATCTTTGACTGGGATCAGTCGGTAAAACGCCTGGAATATCTCAACGAAAAAGCAGAAGATCCGAGTTTGTGGGATGATGCTGCAAAAGCGCAGGAACTTATGCGCGAACGTCAACGGTTGGACGACGGTATCAATAATATCAAACATCTGACACAAACACTAAACGACAACATCGAATTGATCTCCATGGGAGAAGAAGAGGGCGATGACGACATTGTCAGAGACGCTGAAGCATCAATATATGCCCTTAAAGCTGAACTCGATAAACGCCAGATCGAAATGTTGTTATCCGGCGAAGTGGATGCCAATGATACTTATCTCGAAATTCATGCTGGTGCTGGTGGTACAGAAAGTCAGGACTGGGCTTCTATGCTTCTTCGCATGTATACGAGATGGGCAGAAAAACATTCAATGAAAGTTGAAGTGCTGGAAGTTCATGATGGTGAAGAAGCAGGGATAAAATCGGCAACCATACTTGTTAAAGGTCATAACGCTTATGGTATGCTTAAAACCGAGTCTGGCGTGCATCGTCTGGTTCGTATTTCTCCATATGA
>CAMLLT010000035.1 GCA_946480935.1 uncultured Bartonella sp.
ACCGCTCATCCGGCAAAATTTCCCGATGCAGTGAAAGCATCGTGCGGCATAACGCCGAAACTTCCTCATTGGCTCGACGGACTGATGGAAAAACCCGAGCACTATGAAACGCTCAAGAATGATGAAAAAATAGTGAAAGATTATATTGGCAGCAAATCACGCGCTTGCCATTAACCCTGTTCATTTTTTCTAAAAGACAGAAAACGCATAATGTGGTTTTTTATTGAAGTTTTGAATGAAGGAGTTTCGCACGTATGTGTGTAGAAATCAGCCGACTTGGCAATGGTTTGACAATCGTCACGCATACCATGCCCCAGATTGAGAGTGTTGCACTCGGTATCTGGGTAAAATCCGGCTCTCGTAACGAAACATATGATGAGCATGGCGTTGCCCATATGCTCGAACATATGGCTTTCAAAGGTACTGCAAACCGCTCTGCCTATGAAATTGCTGCCGAGATCGAGGATGTAGGCGGAGAAATCAATGCGGCAACAAGCGTTGAAACCACAGCATATTATGCACGTGTACTGAAAAATGACGTACCTCTGGCTGTTGATATTCTTGCCGATATTATTACTTCACCGAAATTCGACGAAGGTGAACTCGAACGCGAAAAACAGGTGGTCTTACAAGAAATCGGTGCTGCTAATGACATGCCCGAAGATATTGTGTTCGACCATTTTACGGAAACAGCATTCCGCCATCAAACAATAGGCAGACCGATTCTCGGCACGGCCCAATCCGTTCGTGCCTTGACCTCCGATAATTTGCGGAATTTTATGAATGAGCATTATAGCGCCGACAGAATGATTTTTGTGGCAACAGGCGCCGTTGACCATCAGGCATTTGTGAAAGAAGTTGAAAAACGGCTTGGCAGTTATCGCGCCCATTCACCGGCACCACTTGCCGATCTTGCCAATTATGTTGGCGGCGATTTCCGTGAATATCGCAATCTCAAAGACGCTCAGGTGCTTTTGGGATTTGAAGGGCGTGCCTATCATATTCGCGATTATTACGCCTCCCAAATTCTATCCATCATTCTCGGTGGTGGTATGTCTTCACGTTTATTTCAGGAAGTACGTGAAAAACGTGGTCTTTGTTATTCGATTTACGCTTTTCATTGGGGATTTTCGGATATCGGACTGTTCGGCGTTCATGCCGCTTCAAGTGAAGACGGCCTTAGCGACCTTATCCCCGTTATTCTTGATCAGCTTTATAAGGTCAGCGAAAAGATAGACCAGAAAGAACTTGATCGTGCACGAGAACAATATCGTGCCGGTCTTATTATGTCGCAAGAAAGTCCGTCAAGCCGTGCCGAAACTATTGCAAGGCAAATGTTGCTTTATGGTCGTCCTATTCCGGCATCTGAGACATTGGAGCGGCTGTCACTTTTGACTGTTGACAGATTGACCGATTTGGCTGAACGCTTATTTATTGATTCAAAACCGACATTGGCAGCAGTGGGAGCAATCGGGCCAATTATGAGTTATGGTGATCTTGTCGCGGCTCTATCCTCGGGAGCCGGACGGCGTCCTTATTAAGGTTCAGCCAGAAAGGCAATGGCATGTTCAAAATGCCCTTCCGGCGACAGCCGCATAGACAACAGGAAAAAATCCGCCTCCCGAATTTAAAGGCGGAACATATCTATCTGCGTTTTCCTATGCTCGATGATTATCAGGAATGGGCAACTCTGAGAACCGAAAGCCGCGCGTTTCTGGAACCTTGGGAACCACTCTGGCCGGCTGACGCTCATACGCTTATCCGTTATAAATCGCATCTCGACCGTTATATTGAAGGCCGCAAAAATGGCCAATTTTTTGTGTTTTTCGTATTTTTAAACGAAACAAACCATCTAGTCGGCGGAATAAGCCTCGGAAACATTCGACGTGGGGTCGTGCAATCAGGCGAAATCGGTTACTGGTGCGGAGAAAAATATTCAGGCCACGGTTTTATGCATGAAAGTTTGGAACTGATGATTGATTTTTCTTTTCAACAGCTCAAATTACATCGTCTACAAGCTGCCTCTGTTCCGACAAATACACGTTCCATTGCTTTATTGGAAAAGTGTGGTTTTGTCAGAGAAGGACTGATGCGCGCTTATGTTAAAATTCATGGTGAATGGCGGGATCATTACCTCTATTCTTTGCTGGAAACCGAAAGACCGATAAAGTCAATTTGAAAGTGAGGCGTTGTGAAGACTATAGGCAAGACCGTATCTATTTTTATATTCTGGACACTGGGGATGATCGCCCTGTTGTGCCAGTCGGCATTGTCTGTTGAACCCGTCAAAATATCTTCGCAAGACACGGCACTTGATTTATCCCGCGCTGTCGAAATCCACCACATCAAGGGGAATACTTTTCAAACCTCAACTGCGGCCGGACCTGATGGTATTGTGCGACGTATCGAAATGCAGGGCAATGGCGACCACGCAGAAAGTGACTGGGCGGTTTTTGCCATAGCCAATCCCACCGATGACCAGATTGACCGCCTCATCGTTACACCGCATTATCGGATGGCGGGATCCGGCCTGTTATGGCCCGATCTTGGTTCGGTGCGCATACAATCCATTACCCCTTCCGAAGGTTTTGCACTTGATAGGCAATCCAGTCCTGATTCGGATGTTTTCCGGATTACCATCAATCCCGGGGCAGTTGTCACACTTGTTGCCGAACTCGGTTCATCAAAACTGCCACAAGTCTATCTGTGGGAACCGGAAGCTTATAAGGATACAATCAATTCTTATACACTCTACCATGGTATATTGCTCGGCATCTCCGGACTTCTCGCCCTCCTCTTGAGTGTTCTTTTTGTGGTGCGGGGAACCGGTCTTTTTCCTGCAACAGCAGCAGTTGCCTGGGCCGTGCTTGCCTATATCGGCATCGATTTCAATTTTCTGAACAAATTATTCGTTATCTCGGCACAAACCGAACCGATCTGGCGGGCTGCAACAGAAGTGGCTCTGGCTGCATCTCTCTTTATCTTCCTCTTTACCTATCTCCACCTGAACCGCTGGCACTACCATTTCAGCTATGGTGCTGCTGCCTGGATAATCGCTTTATGTGCACTCGGCGCTTTTGCGGTCTATGACCCGACAAGAGCAGCCGGCATTGCCCGACTTTCCTTCGGACTGACCGCCCTACTCGGTATTGTTCTCATTGGCTATCTTTCAATCCGCGGCTACGACCGTGCCATTATGTTGATACCGACATGGCTTCTCATTATCTTTTGGCTTTGCGGAGCTTATGTGTGTGTAACCGGCAAACTTGATAATGATATTGTTCAACCCGCACTTGCCGGCGGATTGGTTCTTATCGTTCTTCTTATTGCCTTTACGGTTATGCAACATGCATTTTCAGGTGGCGCGTTCCATCAAGGCATATTTTCCGATCTCGAAAGGCAGGCTCTTGCGGTTATGGGAGCGGGCGACATTGTCTGGGACTGGGATGTGCGACGTGACCGTGTGGTTATCAATCCCGATCTTTCCATTTATCTCGGTTCCACTGCGGGAGAATTGAATGGAACAATCCGCAACTGGGTTGAAGCTTTGCACAGCGACGATCGGGACCGCTTTCGTGCCATACTCGATATGATTCTCGATACCCGCAAGGGTCGGATTGACCAAACATTGCGTTTGCGTTCCGGCGACGGACATTATTATTGGTTTGCATTAAGAGCCCGACCTGTCATCGGTTCTGACGGAGAAATTGTGCGTGTGGTGGGAACACTTGTCAATGTTACCGATCACAAGAAAGCGGAAGAAAGATTATTGCAAGACTCCGTCCATGATAATTTGACGGGCTTGCCCAATCAGCAGCTTTTCCTTGATCACCTGCAAACTTTTGTCAATCTTGCTGTTGCGGGTCGGCCGATCAGACCGACTGTATTCGTTATCGATTTTGACGGTTTTCGTAATATAAATTATCAATTCGGCATGTCGGTCGGAGATACATTTCTGCTGACAATTGCCCGCCGTCTGGGGCGCCTGATTACCCCCGAAGACACACTTTCGCGCCTCTCGACAGATCGTTTCGCAATCGTCCTCACAAGCCAGACCGATCCTGCCAAAATTGCAGCATTCGCTGACCAATTGCAAAGAACAGTTGCTGCCCCCATTATTTTTTCAGAACGCGAAGTCAAGTTGTCCGCATCTATCGGCCTCATCACATGGACTGAAGGCAATTCAAATGCCGAAGATATGTTGAGTGATGCAGAACTCGCGATGATCCACGCCAAAAAAGCCGGTGGCAATAAAATAGAACCTTTCCGTCCCAATTTCCGCACTTTGGGGCTCGAACGTAACAGCATGGGCAATGATATTCGTTATGCGCTTCAACGCAACGAAATCAAAGTGCTTTACCATCCGGTTCTTGATCTCAATGACGGACAAATTGTCGGTTTTGAAGCGTTGATGGAATGGCACCACCCCCGCCATGGCAATTTGTCTGCTGTCGACTTCATTCACACGGCAGAAAGTGAGCAAGTCGTCATGGCGCTTGCGAAATTTGCTATGTCAACTGTTGTTGAAGACCTCGCTCATATTCAGGACCGTTTTCCGAAACAATCCTTCTTCGTTTCAGTCAATATTCCGAGCGCAGAGATGGTTCATCAGGAATTGATCAATGAATTGAAAGCAATTTTGATGCGCAATCCTGTCAACAAGGGACGCTTGATGATGGAAATGTCAGAATCCATTCTGATAGAAAATCCAGAGCAATCATCCAATCTTCTTGAAAAAATCAAAGCACTCGGCATTGGACTTGCACTCGACAATTTCGGTACCGGCTATTCTTCTCTCGCTTTTCTCTTACGTTACCCCTTTGATATGATAAAGCTTGATCGTTCGCTTCTTGAAGTCGATAGTTCGAAGAAACGTCTGGTGTTGAAATCTATCATTACAATGGCCCATGATCTCGAACTGAAAGTGATAGCCGAGGGTGTCGAAAAGGAAAACGAAGCCATTATGTTGCGTGAAGAAGGCTGCGAATTCGTTCAAAGCAATGTATTTACCGAGCCTGTGGGCGTTGAAGAGCTTATCACTCTTGTCACGAAACATCCGAAAGCCGGAATTTAAAGCTTTAATGACTGAACCATATGTTCATAAGTATCCGGCCGGTCTATCACAATCAAAAGGATAAAAAGCCGGTTAAAAGGATAGAGTGAAGTTATCGGGAGAGTATGATCGGCACAAAAATAACGAAAAGCCTATGGAGTGCCTCTCCGATTCCCTTAACAGTTAAATATTTTTTCAAATTCTTTTCGAATCTCGCAAAAACAGGCTTCTTCGCAATAAAAAGATTTTCGTTGCTGTGACGCGTCTTTTTCAAGCGTGTCCTGCCTGTCCGACGAGAAATGTCGGGTCGATACCCATATTTTGTAGACTTTTTTCATATTGATGGTCGAAATCCTGAGCAAACAGGAAATCGGCATCAACCGGGCTCGTCAGCCAGCCATTGGCAGCAATTTCCGCTTCGAGTTGACCACCTGCCCAACCGGCATATCCGAGTGCAATAATCGCGCGTTCCGGCCCTTTGCCCATACTCATTGCCTTCAAGACATCGGTTGTCGATGTCAGGCAGATATCTCGGGTGACAGGAATAGTTGTCCGGCACGCATAATCATCTGTATGAAGGACAAACCCACGCGAACGATCGACAGGTCCGCCATTTCTCACCGGAAAAAGTTTTATCGGTTCCGGAAGATGGATAGCCTGAGCAGCATTAATAATACCGAGCTGTAAAAGAAGATCAGGAAATTTGAGGTCCTGACGCCGATTTAACATAATCCCCATAGCGCCCTCGTCAGAGTGCGCACAAATATAAATAACCGCATGGGCAAAACGTTCATCTCCCATACCCGGCATTGCAATAAGCAGATGGCCATTTAAAAAGCCGTCGCGTTTTTTCATTGTGCTAATTTTATCCATAATTTAAAAGTAATCGTACAATGAAGAGTTGCAAGAAAAAAGTGAAGTTTTTTGATAAAACTCTTGTATAAATTATTCGTTGATGACGAGGATGGAGAATTGCGTTTTCTTTTAAAGCTGGTTTGCTTTTTCGTTTTCACCTCGTTTGTATCTTTGCCGACATTTGCACAAACAAATTCACCTTCCCAATTGTTAGCCACCCCCTGGCATGAAATTGAAGGCGGGCGTGTGCGTGTTGCGTTGAACAATGTTTTAGAAAGCAAGCGTTTTGAAGGAATAATAGAAGTCGATCTCAAACCGGGTTGGAAAACATATTGGCAAAATCCGGGAAGTTCGGGCATGGCACCATCATTCGACTTTCAACCATCGCAAAACTACCAGATTTTATTTCCGGTTCCTCAGCTATTCATAGACGGTAATGATTGGTCTATTGGTTATAAAGGCGGAGTAATGCTCCCATTTTATGTCGAAAAAGAAACGAATAATGCCGCATTCAAAGGACAGTTCACACTAGGCTTATGCAAAGAAATCTGTATTCCGGTCAATATTCCATTCGACTTTTCAGATGTAAGTGACAAAACGCCGCTTCCAGCGTCACTTCTCGCTTGGGCGACAGATAAATTACCGAAAAGCAAGCCTCGAAATCTTGAAATTTCTGCGCGTGAAGACGGACAGTCAATAACCATAACTTTGGAACACATAGATGGCGAGACAATAGAAACAATTTTTCTTGATGGCAAAACTGACGAAATCGGGCCTGCCAAAATTGTTAAAAAAAGTGCTCATGAAATAATATTTTCCGCTCGTATCATTGCAAGAAATAGCAATGGCCCACTGCGTATCACCTATATCGTTGATGGAGAACCTATAGCCTTTACCGGTACATTGGTTGTTGATAAAAAAAGTTGAACAGTATCTAGCGGTTTTCAGCAACACCCTTACGGGCAAGTTCGTCACAACGTTCGTTTTCGGGGTGGCCTGCATGGCCTTTGACCCAATGCCAGCTCACTTTATGACGCAAACGCGCTTCATCCAATTGCTGCCAAAGCTCGGCATTTTTGACCGGTTTTTTTGCAGATGTTTTCCAATTATTCGCCTTCCAACCATCTATCCAGCTTGAAATGCCATTCCGCACATAAACAGAATCGGTATAAAGGTCGACTTCACAGGACTCCTTCAGCGCATTGAGTGCCTTTATTGCGGCCGTCAATTCCATACGATTATTCGTGGTATCAGCTTCGCCGCCGTAAAGTTCTTTTGTGACCCCGTTCCAACGTAAAAGCACGCCCCAACCGCCAGGGCCAGGATTGCCAGAACAAGCACCATCAGTGAATATTTCGACCTGTTTCAAGGAACCATCCGCGATTTAGAGCCCGATTTCAGATGGTTTAATGACGTCTCTGAAAAAATTCAATTTCCGCCAATATTCGAGCGGGTCCTTTTTTACTACCAGACTATTTGCCGGAGTGTTGAACCAGTCGTAAAGGCGGGTGAGGAAGAATCTGATCGCCGCCCCACGGGCGAGAACCAGTATATTGTCAATCTCGTTTTGCTGAAGCGGACGAACAGCGCAATAAGCTTTGAGCATCGCCTCGCTTTTTGTGACATTATACGAATAATCGCGTTCGAAGCACCAGGCATTAAGGGCGATGACAAGGTCATAGACAAGCATATCTGTGCATGCAAAATAGAAATCTATAATGCCTGACATGTGATCATTCAGAAAGAAAACATTGTCATTGAATAAATCGGCATGGATAACACCTTGCGGCAGATCATGTGGCCAATTGCTTTCCAGATAGTCGAGTTCCTTGTCAATTTCCTTGACGAGGCCGGATGCCAATTCTTCAGCGCGTCCGCGGCTCAAATTCCATAATGGACGCCAGGCTTCGATAGAAAGGCCGTTTTTTCGTTTAAGTGGAAAATCAAGCCCTGCCAAATGCATTTTTGCCATGCCTTTTCCAACTTCCCGACAATGCTCGACATTCGGTTTTCTGAGCCAGACCCCTTCCAGAAAGGTGACAATAGTGGCGGGCCTTCCCACGAGTTCACCAATCATTTTTCCGTCTTTACGTTTGACGGGTTTCGGGCAGGAAATTCCTTTAACTGCAAGATGATTCATCAATTCGAGGTAGAATGGCAGTTCCTCTTTCTTGACGCGTTTTTCAAAGAGTGTGAGGATAAAACGTCCAGCTTCTGTATGGAGCATAAAATTCGAATTTTCGACACCTTCGGCAATACCTCTATAGGATTGCAGCGCACCAATCGAATAATCATTTAAAAATTCTGTTAATTCGTCTTCATTGATATCGGTATAAACAGCCATTATCCGCCCCTTGCGAGCAAGTTCATGCTTTCGTCACTTGTCTTTATCGGGAATTCCTTTGCCATTGACAAATTCCATATCTTCCGGCGTCAACACGACTTCCCGCAATTCCCTGTTGACCAAAAAGGTTTCATTTTCAACCGCAGTCTCTGCAATTTCTATAGTGACGTCATAACGTTTTCTGAATGCCGCAATGATTTCATCAACAATTATTTCCGGTGCCGAAGCACCGGCAGAAAGGCTTACCGTATGAACATTATCCAAATGATCAAAGTCTATTTCGGCTGCACGTTGCACGAGCAAGGAACGTTTGGCTCCGAAGCGTTCGGCAACCTCTACCAGACGGCGGGAATTAGACGAATTCGGGGCACCGACAATCAAAAACAAGTCACTTCCGGGGGCTGCTGCTCTCACAGCCTCCTGACGATTTGTCGTCGCATAGCAAATTGATTCAGCAGCCGGTGGTTCGATATCGGGGAACCGCCGTTTCAGTACAGCGATAATTTCAGCCGTATCTTCCACAGACAAAGTTGTTTGGCTGACAAATCCGAGTTTTTGACCGGGCAATGGCTGATAATTTTCGGCATCTTCAACATTTTCAATCAAAGTTACAGTCCCCGGGTCAACCTGTCCCATAGTTCCGATGACTTCGGGATGACCGGAATGACCAATCAGAATGACATGACGCCCGTTGCGCTGGTGACGCATAGCCTGTTTATGCACTTTTGAAACCAGCGGACAGGTTGCATCAAGATAAAAAAGATTTTGCAGTCGTGCCGTTTCAGGTACCGATTTCGGTACACCATGGGCTGAAAAAATAACCGGTTGATTATGATGTTCGGCTGGTATTTCATTGAGCTCTTCGACAAAAATTGCGCCTCGCGCCTGCAAGCCTTCTACAACATAGCGATTATGCACAATTTCGTGGCGCACATAGACCGGCGCACCATATTTTTTCAGAGCGAGAATGACTATCTGTATTGCTCTATCGACACCGGCACAAAAGCCGCGCGGTCCGCAGAGGCGAATTGTTAATGGTGATTTCGATATCATAACCTGTCCTTGAGAAGCACCCTTTCATCAGGGCTTAAAACTTTCAGGCACTCACATGCGCCATTGTGGCTGCATATACAAGAAGAGCGAATAGGAAAAGCGCTATAGCCAAACCTTTTGCCCGATGGCGCTGCGCTTTTTTTTGAATTTCTGTAAGTGCAATCTGGTCAAGATGCTTTTGCTCGTCCATTGTTACGCTCCCAAATAGCTTATAAGGCGAGTAGCCAGCGATTCTATGAGTAATATAGCAAAGAGAGCTGCGAGATAGATTAACGAAAAGAAAAACAATTTCTTTGCTTTTGCCACTGTTTGCTCACGGTTTTCAGTTTTCCAAAGCTCGTAAGAATAATAGACAAAAACAACACCTAAAATCGTGGACAAAATTCCATAAGTTATGCCCGCAAAACCGATAAAATAAGGTGCAATGCCGCAAAGAGCCATGAGAATTGCGTAAACCAATATCTGATTTTTGGTCGACCGTTCACCCTTCACATTAGGCATCATAGGGATATGCGCTTGCCCGTAATCGGTGGTGACAAAAAGCGAAAGTGCCCAGAAATGCGGCGGGGTCCACATAAATATGATGAGGAATAATATAACGCTCTCGATACTGATTGTGCCTGTTGCTGCTGCCCAGCCGATCATCGGAGGGAAAGCACCGGCGGCACCGCCAATAACAATGTTTTGCGGTGTCGAACGCTTTAGCCACATTGTATAAATCACAACATAAAAGAATATTGTAAAAGCCAGAAATGCAGCCGAAAACCAGTTGATGAAAATGCCCATTGTGAATACTGACAAGGCAGAAAGCACCAGCCCGAAAACCAGCACTTCTCCGCCAGTTACCTTGCCAGCAGGTATCGGGCGTTTTCTGGTGCGTTTCATGATGGCATCGATATCGGCATCATACCACATATTCAAAGCACCGGATGCTCCGCCGCCAACAGCAATACATAAAATCGCAACAAAGCCTAAAACCGGATTGATAGGTTCGGGGGCAACCATCATGCCGACAAGGGCTGTAAACACCACAAGTGACATCACCCGCGGTTTTAACAGGATTATATAGTCATTCGCATCGGCCGGAGAAGCAATCGGCATATGCGGTTGAGGCGATTCTTGCTTTGATATAGACATATATAAACCGTTCTATTACGCACCTTTTCAGGCTACATTTTGTGAATCCAGTTGCAGACCATCTGTTTTTTAACAGGCAAAACAAACCCTTTCCATAGAAACTATATTAGCAAAAAGACCAACCGTAAAATTGTTTATTGATATATGGGCATAAATTTCTTCACGCCGTTATTCACTCGCACTTTTGTGAACCAACCCGATAAATCACAAAAATACGATAAATTTTCGAGAATTTTTATTTTGAGATCATCATTTCAATGAAATAATTCATTGGTTGACAGAGAGGCATTGAACTCGAAAACCCTTAGAAATATAGTTTCAACGAGCGGCTTTTGCCGGAATTTGCCTATTTCGGTTTGAACAGCACGTTCAACCAGAATTGCAAGCACTTCGTAACTCTCAAGGGATGGTGACATCTCATGGAGTGGCAACAGTGTTCACTCTTTGCAAAAAGCCACTCTCGTATCAAAATAGCAGCAATTGCTGATATAGTAGACTATAAAATATGATCTCGCCAATATCGCTTTAAAACATGATCTCGTTATTTTGTAATAACGGGCACTTTTTCCCAGGCATCTTTGTTTGGTGGCGACGGCAATTGCCATTCCAATGTCAAGGCCCCCTCGCCCCACGGATTATCTTGTGCTTTCCGTTTCATAATGAAGGTTTCAGCCAAACCAAAAAGAAAAACAGCAACCGAGAGAGCGGCGAGGAGCGCACCGAGAGACGAACAAAGGCCTAGCGCATTCTGGTTGAAAATAATTCCGCCGCTCAGTTGATTGAGGTGTTGAGGCAGGAAAATGGCATTAACGCCGATAAACAATGACCAGAAGTGCACTTGCATTGTGGATTTGCGGCAAATATAGCCCGTCATTTTTGGTAACCAGTAGTACCAGCCGGCAAAAATGGCAAATACAGCACTTAAAGATAGAATGTAATGGAAATGGGCGACAAAGGCTGACTGGCTCCATTGGTTTGTGGCATTACCGGTGGCTACAAGTTGCAGCGCTGAAATTTGCCCCATCAGGACGATAAAGACAAAGCCCATTGCCCAGAGCATCGGCGTTTCAAATTCAAACCGGCTTTTTAACAATGTGACCAGCCAGCTTAAGAGGATAAACGCCGTTGGCAAAACGACGAAAGGCAGCGCAACCTTGAAATAATGCCCCATGATCTCGGGTTTTTCGAATTGGAAGAGATCGTTCATCCAGAGAACCAGACTGATAGCACCGATAAATACCATCGCCGCAATCACAGCATTTTCCATCCACAGCCGGCGCTTGCAGAAGGTCACCAGTATTTCACTGACAATTCCGAAGGCTGGCAATAACAGAACATAGATCTGCGGATGGCTGAAAAACCATACCATCATCGATAGTTGTCCGACAGTGCTTGAACCGCTGAATATCAATTCGGTCAAAGCGGCAAGCATTGCCGGCACTGAAACCAGTCCCAGAAAAGAGGATACAAGCACCGACCATACAAATACCGGCAAACGTGAAAGTGTAAGGCCGGGGGCACGCATTGTGACAATTGTCGTAATAAAATTGACAAAACTGATTATGAATGAAACCGAACCGACAAAAACGCTTGCCAACATGAAAAATTTGAAGCGGCTTTCATCGCCGATAGATAAAAGCGCCATAAAGCCCAAAACAATTGTGAGAGGCAAAAGTAAAAAGGCCAACAAATTCGCGCGGGGAAATGCGACATTATGAGTGCCGATCATTAACGGGATAAACCAGTTGGCAAAACCGCCGACCAGCGCCGGCATAACCATAAAGAACACGAGAATCAGCGCGTGGGCGGTGTTCATGAACGACAACAGAACGGGATCACCGGACAAAGAAACCGGAAGGAAAGCCAGACTCGTACCGTTTAAAGCCAGACGCAAAATAAACGAAAATACTGCCCCGATAACACCGGCAACAATAGCAAGCACCAGATAGAGGGTGCCAATCGTTTTGCTATCCGGATTTAATATCGAAGAAAAATAACTTCTTTTTACGTGTTCAGACATCAATTTTGCCAAATAATATCAAGCAATCTGTTGATTGCGGAACCTCTTTTTCATTGCTTTAACAACATTTCAATATCAAAACAATGCGACAAACAGCCCCAAATAGAAACAGCTTTACGACAATTTTGTCAAATTTTCCAGTTTTTGCCATGTTCTCGCCCAAGAATTGAACACTATGTTATATCAATTGTGTATGGTTTATATTCTAGAGCTCTTAGGCACTTTTCACAAAGGCTGAAGCGCTATAACGTCATGATGATTCGAGCAGGAGTTTCCATGTCACTTCGTCAATTCTTCAAACGAGCTTGTGGCGTTGCCGCGTATTCAGTTTCCATAATTGGACTTTGTCTTGCTTTAGCACAAGCACAAAACCAGCAGGCACCAAACCAGCAGGATGTGCCTGCTCCGAAAACTTTTGGAGCATGGACAAAAGTCTGTTCTTTGCCGCCGGGGACACCGAATGTTCAATGCGAAGTTGTACAAAATGTGCGTGCGCAAAACCGGCCGGATATTGCTTTTCGTGTAACGCTTTATAAGCTGCCGAAGAATCAGGGAACACTTATGCGTGTCTTTGTTCCGATCCGGGTTGAACTGCGTCTGGGCGTGGGCATCAAGATTGATAATAAAGATATGGGCAAGATGGAATATCGGCGCTGCCTCGGCGACAATTGTGTGGCAGAAGCATTCCTGAAAGATGACGATCTCAAATCGTTTCTTGAAGGGAAAATGGCGACTTATTTCATATTCACGACACCTGAAGAGGGCGTTGGCGGTATGATTGATCTCAATGGTTTGAAAGACGCCTATAATTCATTACCCAAAGAATAATGAAGCCGATATCATTCAACCGGAACTTTTCCCGGTCAACAAAGCTTGAAGCAGCCTTTATAAACGCGTTTGTTGTTTTTATATAAACAATGCAAATGGCAGCTTGATAGACAGGAAAATTATATGAAACCGCTGATCGAACAATTCGACGTTGGAGCCAATGATGTCCAATCAATTGTAAAGGACACGTTGAAAAATGCTGATGATGGTGAATTGTTTCTTGAATATCGGGAAAGTGAATCACTCCTTTTCGATAATGGAAGATTGAAAAATGGTTCGTTCGATCAGGATAAGGGCTTCGGTTTACGCGCTGTCGCGGGTGAGGCAACAGGTTATGCCCATTCCGGAGAACTTACAAAAGCGGCATTGAAAAGAGCGTCTGATGCAGCAAAAGCTGTCACCAACGGTTACCAAGGAAATTATAGTGCAGCACCACGCGGTACCAATAAAAAGCTTTATGACGAATTAAACCCGCTCTCTAAACCTTCGTTTCAAACTAAAGTTGCCCTCCTCCAGAAGATCGATTCCTATATTCGCAACAAAAATGATGCCGTACGGCAAGTCTCTGTATCGCTTGCCGGTTCTCTGCAACAGGTCGAGATTTTACGTGCCGATGGCGAGCTTGTACGCGATGTTCGCCCGCTTGTGCGCCTTGCCGTATCTGTGGTTGCAGCCAAAGGCGAAAGACTTGAAAACGGCTTTTATGGCTGTGGCGGTCGTGAAGCTTTTGACCGCTTTATTACCGAAGACAATTGGCAAATGGCCGCTGATGAAGCGCTCCGCATGGCTCTCATAAACCTTGAAGCGGAGCCTGCGCCGGCTGGCACGTTCGACGTGGTTCTTGCAAGCGGGTGGCCCGGTGTCATGTTGCATGAAGCTGTCGGGCACGGGCTTGAAGGCGATTTCAACCGGAAGAAAACTTCCGCTTTTTCAGGCCTCATGGGGCAACAGGTTGCTGCAAAAGGTGTAACCGTGATTGATGACGGTTCGATTGTCGGTCGTCGCGGCTCGCTCACGGTCGATGACGAAGGGACACCTTCCGCACGTAATGTTCTGATCGAAGACGGAAAGCTTGTCGGCTATATGCAAGACCGGCTTAATGCGCGTTTGATGGGTATGAGCCCGACCGGCAACGGACGGCGTGAATCCTATGCCTGTGCGCCAATGCCCAGAATGACCAATACAATGATGTTAGGCGGCCAATACACACCTGAAGAAGTGCTCGGCTCCTTGAAAGATGGCAT
>CAMLLT010000036.1 GCA_946480935.1 uncultured Bartonella sp.
GCCACCTCCGATGGGAGCCAAGCCGACTATGCCACCGCGTCCGGGAACAACCGGCACTGCAATGCCAGGCGGTTTCAAACCGAGCGCTCCAGCAGGCGGCGCAGCACCATTTGGTGGTGCCACTCCGGGCAATACAACTCAATTCGGAGCCAATCCACAAAGGCCGGCAGGAGCCGGCTTTGCTGCTGGCGCCGGTTTTGGCGCAAACGCCGCAAAACACAACACCCAGGCACAGCAAAGTGAACCTGCAGGGAATGCTGATCTTATCATGAGTATTCCCGTCGAGGTTCAAGTTGTTCTGGGCGGCACCACAATGCCGGTTGCAACATTGATGAATTTGGGGCGTGGAGCAGTTATCACACTTGACAAACAAATTGGCGACCCTGTCGACATTGTCGTGAATGGCCGGGTCATCGCTCGCGGTGAAGTCATCGTCATGGAGGATGATTCATCCCGTTTCGGAGTAAGCTTGACGGAAATTATCGGCAAATAACTTTTTAAATATATTTGAAAGACAGTTATGGCGTCATCGGAACAGGAAAATCCATCAGCAAAAGAAGGACCTGCCGCCCCAACGGTGGCAGCAAGAAGAACTTCGTCCTCGGTTATCGACAGCCTGACCGGACAACAGAAAGTTGCTGCCCTTCTCGTTGCTATGGGTAAACCGGCAGCGGCCAAAATACTCAAGCATTTTTCGCCTGATGATCTGCGCCGTTTAAGTGGCCAAGCCCATACTCTTCCCAATATCAGCATTGCCGATTTCGATGTTCTGGTGCACCAGTTCGAAGATGCCTTTGCCGAAGGTGTATCTTTTTCGCAAGCCGGCGAGCGTTTTGACAATCTCGTTCAGGAAACACTTCCTGAAGACGAAGCTGCGGCTGTGCTTGATCCGAATGTAACGCCCGCAATTCCCGAGGAAAGCCTATGGGAGATCATGGGCAAAATGTCTGCGGAAGAATTGCAGGATCACCTCTCGCAGGAGCATCCGCAAGTTATCGCCTATATCGTTTCGAAACTTCCTTCCGATCTTTCTGCAAAATTGTTGCTTCTCCAGACCATGGCCGAACGCGGAGATATCATTTACCGCACGCTACATTTACGTACCGTTCTACCTGTTGTCGACGAACTTCTCGACAAAGCCTTACGGCCTGTTCTGATGAAGAAAAACGAAGCGGCCGAACAATCCCATTATGGCGAGGTGGCGAACATTCTCAATCAGCTCGATAAGAGCGAAATCGATGAAATGTTGGCAAGTCTTGATGGTCTTGATCCGGAAGATCTCGAAAAAATCAAATCGAAACTTTTTGTCTTCGAAGATATTCCTCGTCTTTCGTCGCGCGCACGTTTGTTACTTTTCGATGATATCCCGTCGGATGTTATCATCACTGCTTTGCGGAACGCCGATAAAGACACAACCGAGACTATTCTCAGTTCATTATCCCAGCGTAGCCGTCGCATGGTGGAAGCCGAGCTGAAATCACCAAACGACATGATAACACAAGCCGACATTACAAATGCCCGTCGCACGATTGCCCAACAGGCAATCAAACTTGCAGGGGAAGGCAAAATCAGTCTGGCTGCCGATGAGTCGGCAAATCAAGCTGGAGGCGATGCAAAATCGGAAAATAATGCCACTCCTTCGGCTGATGAAGCCAAGGGCGAGGAAAAGCCGAAAGAATGATAACCAATGGCTGAGGACAAACCCGACAAGGAAAGTCAGACCGAAGAACCGACCGAGCATAAAATAAGCAAGGCCGAAGAAAAAGGTAATCTTCCTTTTTCGCGGGAATTGCCTACTTTTGCCGGCCTTGTCGGCTATAGCATCATTGCCATCTTTATTGCGTTTCCGGCGATGTCCAAGCTTTCGAACTTCCTCGTACAATGGATCGAGCGCCCCGAAAGCTGGCGTCTCAATGGTGCCGAAGATGTGAAACATTTACTGCTTTTGGTGGGAGGCCATGTCGGACTTGCTCTCGTCCCGATACTTGTTATCATTCCCGTTATCGGCATTGCAGCCTCGATGGTGCAGAATACACCGCGCATTGTCGGCGAAAGAATTCGACCGCAATTTTCCCGCATTTCTCCTTCAGCCGGGTTCAGTCGTATTTTTGGCAAATCCGGTTTTGTCGAATTTTTAAAATCGTTGGCAAAGCTGTTAGGTGTCAGCCTTATAGTCTATCTGTCATTTTTCAAAGGCAATACGGTCTTTACGGACGCTTTAGGGACTGTTGCCTCGGCTTTGCCGGAATATATACGTTCGGAAGTTGCCCGCCTTTTAATCTCGTTTTCTGTGGCTGTTGTAGCAATTGCCGCGTTTGACTTCGCGTGGTCGCGGTTCAGCTGGCGGCGTCAATTGCGTATGACAAAACAGGAACTGAAAGATGAACAAAAAGAAATCGAAGGTAACCCGATGGTCAAAGCGCGTATGCGTTCACTCGCACGCGATCGTATTCGTCGACAAATGATGGCGAATGTTCCTAAAGCCACTGTCATTGTTGCCAACCCGACCCATTTTTCCGTTGCATTACGCTATAAGCCACCTGCAGATTATGCGCCTGTGGTCGTCGCCAAGGGACAGGATATTCTGGCTTTGCGCATCAGGGAGATTGCTGTTGAACACGATATACCCGTTATTGAAAACATACCGCTTGCCCGTGCACTCTATAAACAGGTTGAAGTCGATCAGGTTATACCGCAAGAGTTTTATCAAGCTGTAGCGGAATTGATCCGCTATATCAACAGTCAGAAAATACATTAAACAAACTGATGCCGCCCTTATCTTTTATAATTGTTGTGAAAAAAAATGAATCAAGATGACATACACGAAATGCGCGAAATGATGATCGCAAAACAAGTCGCGCGAATTATTCCCGAACTGAAACTGGTCGATCCGGCCGATTTTATCGTTTTTATCCATGATGAACATTTTGCCAATATCAGCGATATTATAGACGCTGCAACTGAACTTCATTTCTATCCGCATACAGTGCGCTTTGCCAATGGTGGAAATTATCAACTTGATTGGGATACTCCGCCGACGATTACACTGGACATGGAATTTTCCAATGACGGCGTAACAGCATATTTCCACATTATTATGTCGCCGGAAGGCTTCGGCATAGAGCTTGATAATGTTGTCTTCGAAAACCCTCAGGATGATGAAGCCGATACGCGACAATTGATAGATGCTTTAAACAATGCACGGTTGAAAAAATCTGCAAATAAATAGTTCTAATTTTCTCATGACTAAAAGGCGCCGTTCATGCCCTTTTAGTCTTTTTTTCAAATGAACTTTCGTATCATATGACCTATCGTTTACATTTCCGCCGTCCGTAATTGCCAATTGCGGGCAGGTTTTTCATTCCGGATTTTTCGGATTGCCATTCCAATTTTGATGTCATTCGCTGCCTGATATTCGTGCTGTCTACAAGCTTCTATGACAAGCGAAGTGTCGTCTTTGCGATTGCTTTTGTCGTCCAGTTAACAGAATAAAAAAATAAAAAAGAGAAAAGAACGTAAAAAAGATCAGAGAGTGTTTGTCGCATTGGTGGGAACACAATTAAAATGCCCAAAAGTACTGTGCCATTGAAAACCGACGCAATAAAATCGGATTTCAGTCGCTTTTTTTGTTAAATAGATTTTTGGCCTATTATTAATCGTAAGGATGTTTCACTTTTTTAAAAATATTAACTCTCGCTCCACTTATTAATTCCGAACGGAGAGAAGAAAACTATCAGCATTGCCAAAAATTGGATATATCGAAAAAATAACGATAAATTCGACCATATTGATATATTTTTTCTAAAAAGAGAATGCCTATTTATAATATTCCATTTCAAAAATTTTTATATTAATAATATTATTATGAATTAAATTATTATTATTTAATTTTAGTAAAAATAAAAATATAGCTTATAGTTTTTATTTTTTAAAACTATAAGCTATAAAAAAATTAATTTTTTATTTTACTTTATTCATATCTCTGACCTGATCGGCAGGTATATAATTGAACTGCTCGACCATGAGATCTTTGATAACGGGTTCCGGAAAGCGTTGATTGACACCGTCAATAATTTTTTGTTTCACATCTTCAAATTTTACACGTTCTATTTGTTTTGTATCCGAATAGGAACCGAAAAAAGCATTGAAGACTTCGTCATTCACAAATAGCCCCAAAGGAACAGTCAATTTATTTTTGACTTTTGAATCAACTGTATAAACAAGTTGCGCAATAATATATCCATTCACTTTGCCATCGGCCAGAATTGGAACACTCATAACGTCTGTGCGGTCATAGTCGATGGAAGGAGCTGTATCTTCTGCTGCTGCCACGGCTTTAGGTTCTGACCCTATTTTGATAGCCAGCATCAATGATCCCAAAGCGACAATGCAAACCCATAAGCCAATGGCAACGGTTTTTATCATTTGTACTGCCCGCTATTGATCGTGAAAGGATCGTAAGTTCCGTCTGTTTCCTGTTCGCGCGCGGCTTCCTGCATCATTTGCGAGAGTTCCGTCACAGCTTCAAGGTGAATTTTCAATAATTCACTGTTCCGCTCGAGTTTCTTTTTCAAGCCGCCCAGCAATGTCTCTACTTTACTTTCCACCACATTATCAAAATAACGGGCAACGTCTGCCATGGATAGGTTCAAATCACGCAAACCGCGGGCTTTACGGGCATTAATGTCATTATAGTCTGGATTTTGATGCTTTTCGAGTGCATCTGTTTCATAGTCGACAACCTCTTCAAGAGAGTTGACAACGGCTGCGAACCTAGCCAAAGCGACATCCCGCGCGGCGGGATCATCAATGTGCACTTTTGCCGGAACCACGGCCGGATTCTGTTCACCCGATTGCTCAGCTAAAGACATGTGAAACTCCTTTGATCGAGCATGTTATCATAAATTGTTATAAAACGTTTAAGTATTTTTAGTCATTTGTTTACGCACGAAGTTGATATCGTGGTTGTGAACAATATTGTCGACTGTGGCTTGTGTATTTTGGTCGGAGCGGGCAAGTTGACCAAAGGCGGCTCCCATTTCCTGAGTGCCAACTTCCGGAACTTTGCCTTGCTTGATCTCTTCATCGCGAGCGAGCATTTTTGCTACGCCAATTCCACCACGGTCAGCCACTTCCTTGGCCATTGATTCAGCCATCATGGATTTCCAATATTCCCCGGCCTGACCTTTACCGAAAACCGATGGTGTATCTGTCGTAAACATATTCTGGATAAAGGATTGCAACATAAAAGCTTCAAACTTTTTGTATGCCTCGGTATGATCGGCATTTGCCGATTTTTCTTTTATTTTTACCTGATTGACATATTGGCCGGATTGGGAGACCGAAGTTGTGTTATCATTCGTTCTTGCCAACTCGGAAAAACCGCCGTCCGCTATTTGCTGATTTGCAGCACGCACAGCACTTTGCGCGTTCCGCAACTTTTCGACCGAAGCTCTATATTCGAGAGGATCAGCCGCTCTTGACACATCAAGTACCAAGTCTGAAGGTGGTTGAATGGCCATTATTTGTCCTCTTATAGCATATGCCTGATAAATCAGACACCTCAATTGACGGGAAAGCCGTCCCTTCTCTAAAAATGATCAGGACCGTTTTTCCTCATGATCTACTATATTGAACAAAGCTTATCCCAAACTGGTGTCTTTGACGATTTTTGCCGCAACATATTCTTCAAGCATTTTGGCCATTTCTTTGCGCTCTTCTGCCTCTTCGGCAGCTTTACGTTTCTCGTCTATTACATCGCACCGGCGCGTCGACTGCAGCAGTGTTTTTCTTTGTTGGGCAATGAGATTATCAAGAATAGCTTCTTGCCGTGCATTTTTATCAAGGCGTTTGGTAATCATCATCGGATCGAACAAACTGGAGGCAGAGCCATTTTCCATGAGAGAGAACAAATATTTGTCTTCATCGGATAACGCCGAACGTTGGTTCTGGGTCCCCTCGAGTTCGGCTTCATCTCGTGCTTTCACCAGTTTTTGTGCTTTTAGCAGTCTTGCATATCGTTGGCTTGATGTCGGCATCATGGCCCCCTATTCAACCACGAAGCATATTCTGCCCCGAGAAATGTTAATATTTCCGGCAATAGATAATAAATAAGCAAAAGGCCACCGAACATAACAAATGGCATAGAAATAAAATAAACCGGAATTGTCGGCGTCAGTTTATTGATCAACCCGACGGCAATATTGACCAATATGGAATAGATAATGAACGGCGAAGCAATACGCAATGTTGTCAAGAATGTTTGCGATAATGCATCCTGAAAATCGATCAAAGCCGATTGTGGTTCCGGCGTTAACGAAGGCGGGATAATTTGATAGGATGTCATTAACCCGCGAATGACAACCATATGAAGATCGGCCGCAAAAAACAACATCAACGCACCGATTGTGATCATATTGGCAACCTGTGTTTCGGGCATGGATTCGATCACACTCGTACCCGGTTGTCCGGAATAGCCGATCGACATGCCAATAATATTGGCCATAAATTGCAACGCCCACATATAGGCTTGGGCAATAACGCCGAATGTAGCACCTATGAGCGATTCACTGATTATGCCGCTCACCAAGGTTGCCAAAGTCGGATTTTGAGCAATGTTTGTAAAATTGGAACCCGAAAGTGGTACCATGATCAATGAAAAGGCGATGGCTAAAAACAATCTGAAATTCATCGGAATACGGGCACTCGATATGCCTGGCATCAACATCAGACAGGCCCCTACACGCGCAAAGATCAGCATGGCGACAATCACCAGCTGATCAATGGGCAAAAGTGCAAAGGACATGTCCTATTCCTTTTAATCGGAGATCGTCCCCAAAGTCTTGACTTCGACACCGCGGGCAATTTCCGCGTGCGAAAGAACTGGCAGGGTCGCAAACAACCGTTCAATAATCATGCGAACATAAGGACGGGCTTCCGGCGAAGTGATAAGAACAAATCTTTCGCCCTTCTCCATATGTTTGCGAATAGCATTTGTAGCCTCTGTACCAAATTTTTCAAGCTCTCTCGGGTCGATATCGAATTCGACAATTTCACCTTTTGAATCCCGTTTCAATGCCTGATGGAAAACCAGATCCCAATGACTGCCGAGACGCAAAACATTCAAGACACCATTATCCGACAGATCGCCGCAAATTTGTTGCGACATACGCATCCGGACATGTTCGACAATCAGTTCGGCACGACGGACATGAGGAGCAATTTCGGCAATTGCTTCAAGTATCTGGTCAAGGTTACAAATCGAAACACGTTCAGCCAACAATAATTTCAAAACCGATTGTAAACCGGAATAAGAAAGATGTGCAGGACAAATCTCTTCAAGGAGTTTGCGGTATTCCGGTCCCAGACGTTCAAGCAGAATGCGCATATCTTTATAAGATAATAATTGTGCAAGATTATTCCGTAATACTTCGCTCAAATGGGTGAGCAAGACCGAAAGATTATCAACAGCCATATATCCTTCGCGTGCAAGTTCGGAACGGAAAGTTTCAGAAGTTGCGAAAGCACGCATTCCGAAAGCCGGTTCACGGACTTCCTCACCGGGAAGGTTCGGTGCCGGTTTTTCGCCAAGCATAACAAGCACATCACCAATGCGCATTTCATAGGAGGCAACAACTGTCCCGTGTAATTTGATCTGATAGGATTTCGGCGGTGTTTTATAGTCATCGGTCACTTCGATTTCAGGAATAACAAAACCGAAATCGGTTGCGAATTTCCGACGCATTTTGGCGACACGGTTGGCAAGCTCTGTCTGATGAGGCAAAAGACGGGTTGCCAATTGTTTACCCAAAGTAAGTTCAATTGCCGGTTTTTCAAGAGAAGCTTTGACAGACTGGCTTTCCTCTTTTTCAGCGATTGCATCGGCCTGAGCCTTCAAAGCTTGTTCTTCTTCAGCCTGACGTTGTAGGCGCCGCGGTATAGAAAAGCCAATGCCGGCGAGAAGTGCTGCAATGGTCAAAAATGGAAAAGCAGGCAAACCCGGCATCAAACCCAAAACAGCAAGCAGAACTGAAGCCACAAACAAGGCCTTTGGATAACCACCCAACTGGCCAAAAACAGCTTTTTCTGTTGACCCTCGTGTTCCTCCCTTGGAAACCAGCAAACCGGCAGCAAGAGAAACGATCAGAGCGGGAATCTGGGTTACAAGACCATCACCAACCGAAAGCTTGGTAAAAACATCGGCTGCCTGTGAAATATCCATGCCATGACGGGTAACGCCAATGACAATGCCACCAAAAATATTCACTGCCGTAATGATAAGACCGGCAACAGCATCACCACGAACGAATTTGGAAGCACCATCCATGGAACCGAAGAAGGAACTTTCTTCCTCCAGCTCACGACGGCGAACCTGCGCCTGCTTCTCGTCTATCAAACCGGAAGAAAGATCGGCGTCGATTGCCATCTGTTTACCTGGAATAGCATCCAAAGTGAAACGTGCGCCAACTTCAGCAATACGTGTCGCACCTTTGGTGATAACCAGAAAATTTACGATAATCAGAATTGCGAAAACAACGAGACCGATAACAAAGTCGCCACCCATCACGAATTGTGAAAAACCGTGAATAACGTGGCCGGCAGCCGTGTACCCCTCATCACCGTGGGTCAGAATAACACGTGTGGTTGCAATATTGAGAGACAAACGCAGCATGGTTGCAATCAGCAACACAGTCGGAAAAGCCGAAAAATCGAGAGGGCGTTGAATCCATAACGCCACCATCAAAATCAAAACCGAAAAAGCTATCGAAAATGACAGCCCCATATCCAGAACGAATGAAGGAACAGGCAAAAACAAAACTGTAAGAATAATGACAATACCGGCAGCGAAACCAATATCACTACCGGAAAATTTACTGCTTTTACCAATCGCGTTTACGGCACTTTGCTGCACGTTGATCTCCTTAACGCAAAAAAAGCGTGACAATGTGAACACAATTGTCGTGGCTTTTCACTCTTGCCTCAAAAATAAGAAACGAAGCTTGCGCGAAGGTGGTGGTCAAAAATTCTGTATTGTTCACGAAATTTTACAAATTAGTAACCAACGAGGCCTAAAAGTGATAGAAAACAGGCAATCGTCCTAAATAAAGTGAAAGGCAGTTCCCCAAAAACTGCCGGAAATATCGGAAAAAACCGAAAAATAAAAAAAATTTTGGAACTTTATGCGATTGCCCGAATTGTAACACATTGTTATATTACGTGTTGTAATGTATCGTGATAGACAGAAATAATCGAGGTGAAGTTATGGCTGATATGATGAAAATCGCAGTATTCTATTCCATGATGATTGTTAGCACGAATGTTGCAATCGCATTTGCAGTAATGGGTTTGAACTGAGATTACCGGTTTTTGCGTACATGAATGATATGTGCGCTATAGTATTTCGCATACGGCCAATTCGGGCCGGTGCTTGACGAGTTGCGACGGGAGATGGATTAAATGATCCATTCTTTGCCGCAATAAATCTCGAAGTCGTTCTCTCTCGTGCGACCAATTAAAGTCATATTACATTTTTGACCAATGCGAATGGCTTCGGCAGTTGCTGCCGACACTGCTACCAGCGTAGAAACGCCTAAAACTGCAGCTTTTTGTACCATTTCAACTGACAAACGGCTGGTTACTACAACAAAACCGGTACTGACATCCTTGCGATTGTAAAACAAATGACCGCAAAGTTTGTCCAGCGCATTGTGCCGGCCAACATCTTCACGAATTGCAATTATCCCTTTATTTTTTTCATAAAAAGCGGCGGCATGAACCGCTCTTGTTGCATTGTTCAGAATCTGTTTTCCGCAAATTTCACGTGCCGCGGTAAAAATTTCATTCCGATCAAAATGGACATCGGTTCGTTTTACCTTGTCGATTTCGCGCATTGCCGCCTCAATTGATTCGATGCCGCAAAGACCGCAACCGACAGGTCCTGCCATAGAACGGCGCCGTTTGCGAAATGCCTCACGCCGATCAACGCGTAAAGCGATCTGCACATCTATTCCGCGTGACAAAGGAACAATATCGATATTTTCTATCTCATCCGGATCGTGAATGAATTCTTCCGTGAGACTGAAGCCATAGGCAAAGTCTGTAAGATCATCGGGGGATGCCATCAAAACAGCTTGCGTTGTACCATCATAAGAAAGAGCAATCGGCACTTCTTCGGCGACAGTCTTCTCAATCTGTTGTCTTTTCCCGTTGCTCACTGACACGACTTCCGCATCAACAAGCACTGTATCACTGAATTTTGAATCCGTCTTTTCTTCGACAGGACACGCCTTTTTCAAAATAGTCATTTAACGTCATTCATTTCGAATAAATTTGCTTTACCGGCCATATAACGCCATTCTGTTCAGCCTCATCGGTCATATTCATCTATTACCAAAACTATGGGCCCGCTTTCAATTTTGATGTTTTATAAGTTGGAGATACGCTTGCCAAGGTTCCTGCAACAGAATATTTTCATGAACAAGTGACAATGAATATATTTTAGAGAGTGAAATTCCGATGGACTTGACCGAAATTGATGATGGCGTTTTCGTCTGCGGGCAGATTACGGAGGACTTTGTTGACGAACTTGCCAAAGCCGGTTTCAAGACAATCATTTGTAACCGCCCCGATAACGAACAGCAAAACCAGCCAAGCTATGCCTCTATTGAAAAACTTGCCAAAGCTCACGGTCTGACAAGCTATTACATTCCCGTGACACCCCCGAATATAGAACAGGAAAGTATTAACTCTATGAGAGACGCTTTAAAGACATGCGAATATCCGGTTCTTGCTTATTGCAAATCCGGACACCGCGCCCAAACACTTTATCACCTTGCAAAGGATTGAACCCGCCTCGTCCCCGCGTCTTTTTTCCCGACTTTTCCAACGCTTTAAAAATTATCAATCCAGCGATAACCGGCAATAGCATAATATTTTTGTAGCTATAGCCGATTGGCCTAACCCCATGAAAAAAGCAAAGGATTACGCCTCTTTATTGTAATGTGTATCGCGATAAAGACTAAGCCGATGCACAACATCGCAAATAGCACCGAAAACCGTCATCACTAAACCGGCTACCAGCAATAAAGTGGAAATATTGACAAGAGAGTCCACCACTTCGACGCGCGTCATTGTTATTGCAAGCGATACACCACCCGCAATCGTCAATATCGACGAGATGTCAAAAAATCTTGCCCATTCGCTATCCGATAGTGACTTCCATAAGGAAAAACCTAAAGAAATATTGACAATAATAACCAATAACGCTGCATTCATCAGTTGATAAGGTTGCCATTCAATTAAAGTATTAATATTATCCATTTTTCACTCCCCAATGTCTAATTGATATATGGGGATTAACTCGGGCAATATAAAGACCCGTTAAAAAATCACTGATCACGTTTCATGAAAAATTGTATTAATTTTGATATAATGTAAAACTTAAAAACAATTTATTATAATATTATAATTATCTGAAACTACTATTTAATAAAAATAGTAGTTTCAGATTTTATTATATTAATTCAAGATCTTCTCAACCCATTTTCCAAATGATTGTACTATAGTTGAAAAGAACTTGGCTGCATCATCATTGGCAGGTTTCCCGTCATTGGTGACCAAATCCTGAATTTTCCCGATATAAGCCTCGGGCTGTTGCATTGTCGGAACATCATTGAACACCAAAGCCTGTCGCAATTGATGGTTGGCACCAAATCCGCCCAATGCACCTTGGGAAATAGAAACAACCGCACCCGGCTTGCCATTCCAGACGCCTTTACCATAAGGACGTGATGCGACATCAATTGCATTTTTCAATGCTCCGGGAATAGCCCGATTATATTCCGGCGTTATAAAAATGACCGCATCAACTTTTTTCAACGCGTTTCTGAAATTTTGCCAGGCAGCCGGAGGTGTATCTGTTTCCAGATCTTCGTTATAAAGTGGCAAATCACCTATTTCGATAAAATCGAGAGACAAATTTTCCGGCGCAAGAGCAATAAATGCCTTACCCAGCTTCCGGCTATAAGATTCCTTACGCAAACTGCCAATCAATATGGCTACTTTGAATTGTTTGGTCATTTTTTCCTCTATCATTTTATAGATGTTCTGCACTCTTTCATTAAATAGGCTTTTTTCATCATGTTTCAAAACAAAGATCATTCGACACACTGTCATCATTTTATTGACAATATAATTTATTGTTTTTTAACCATGAATCTGAAAAGCGCCTCCCGACCTTAATTTTAATTTCGATAAAGCTTCCTTTTTGCGGCACAATAAAAGACATTCCTAGAGTCTGTTGAAAGGTGAAGCACAATGCTCAAACATAGTTCGGATGCATTGCAACTGTCGACTTACACAAGAAGGTCACATTTCGTTTATAGCGTATTCGAATATTTTCTGGTTATTATGGTTACACTGGCAGCAACCATTGTAATCTCTGTCATTTGTATTGACGAATTTTCCAATTTGATTGAAATGAATGGCAATAGTTTGTTGATAAACTCTGCTGTTGATAACCGGTAACACTGCTTTTCAAGCGTTTGCGCAAAAACGCTGGCAATAAACTTTCACATAAAGCATTGCTCTGCGTTCGCAGCTTTATCTGTCTTTCACCCGCTTGTTCAGCGCAATGTGAAATCAAAACGATAAGATGCCGAAATACCCATGGTAAACTGGTTCTTGTCCCCACGTTGGAAAACGAGAGATGAATCACCGGCGTCGCCTGTTAACCGCTTATATTCACCGAACACACTGGTTGTAATTTTGTTTGTGGCTTTCCAGGTAATTGCACCACCGGCACCAAAGGAACCCCAACCACTATCGGGATGAAATTCTTTCAAACCCGAACGAAGAGATTCTTCTGCATCAACTCCGTAATAGGTTTTGAAATAGTCTTTTGTTGCATAAAATGCGCGTGGCCCGCCGGAAACCTGTACAGAAGGTGTCAAATTTTTATAGGCGTCAACGGCAATGTCGGAGGTAACACCATTATGGCTCCGTAAACCTTTACGGAGTTCTGCTCTCGCCCGCAGCCAATCGAGTGGGTAAATCTCGGCAAAGCCACCGACTTCGCCGCCCCATTTCACCCGTTTCAACCCTTTGAGATCACCTGACGTGTCACTGTCACGGTCTTGCAATATTTTGCCCACAACACCGAGACGGAAAAGGCTTTTTTCCAACAAAGCAAAAGACATGTTATCGTTGCGCGAAGAGAAACGATCGTCCCCCCCCGTTTTGCCTATGGAAAAAATCGGGTCAACAGCGATGTCGTAGGTGTCATCCCCTTCGAATTTCGGGGCCTCATAAACTGATGCGCCAAGGGTTAGCGACCAGTTTCCACTGTAGAAATGTTTTTTGGCCGGTGCTGTCGAACGATAATTCCTGTCGTCGGCCGCACGTTGTTCGTCCGAAACATTGGTAACTTTTCCCGTCTGGTAATCGTAAAGTTCTTCTGCATTGGCCTGAAAACATGAAATCGTCATCAAGCCCGTCATGCCTGCGAAAACTACTTTCATTATATAATCCGACACCTATACACTCCAGACGCTTTGACAAAGCAGCTGATTAAACACTGCCAAACACCAACTCTTTGCAAACTGGCCAATCATAAATATTCAATCAACATTTTAAGAATGTCTTAAAACTTAATTTTCTCGCAAATGTTGTTGGTCTATCGTTACCGATTGGTAAATGTAAAATTTCTGTCCAATGCTGACAGTGGTGATATAGCCGAAAGTGCTGCTTCGGCTTCTTCTTTATCTTTATTCATTTGGGCAATCAATGGTTGTAAACCGTCAAATTTCTTTTCTCCACGCAAATATGAATAAAAGGAAACAGATGCCGTTTCATCGTATAAATTGCCATCAAATGAAAACAGAAAGCTTTCAAGCAATGGCACACCATCGCCTTCGACTGTCGGTCTTTTCCCGAAACTTGCAACCCCGTCATAGAGTGTTCCGTCACTCCGGCGAAAGCGGATTGCATAGATTCCGAAAGCAAGACCTGTTTCTTCGGGAAGCGCCATATTGGCAGTCGGAAAACCTAATGTCCGACCGAGCTTTGCTCCATGAATCACTTTCGAGCAAACGGTATAGTGGTAGCCGAGAAGGCTTGCTGCTTCCTCCACTTTTCCGTCAGCCAATAGCGCACGAATGCGGCTTGAAGAAATAATTTTACCGTTCTCGTCACAAAATGGCGGAACTTTAACAACATCAAAGCCCAGTCTTTTTCCACAATCGGCAAGATAATCGGGCGTGCCCAAGCGCTTGCTTCCAAAATGGAAATTACTGCCGGTAACAACTGCCGAAGCGTGAAAATTCTCGCACAAAATATGTTTGACAAATTCTTCAGCAGTCAGATGCGCAAAATTTGCATCAAAGTGCTGTTCGACAACACCATCAAATCCCATCAATTCCAGTATTCTGGCTT
>CAMLLT010000037.1 GCA_946480935.1 uncultured Bartonella sp.
ACGCCGATTCGCATTCGAAAGTCATTGCGACCGTTAAAAATGGTCAAGAGATGCGCTCTTACGATCATCAAGGATCATGGCATCGCATCGTTGTGCCATCAACCGACATCATCGGCTGGGCGAATGAAAAGAGCTTAAGCGCAAAAAGTCCAACGATGTCCGGCTTGATTGATAACGCTACCACAAGCTCGGTCAAACGTTGATGCTGTAAGTATAAAGATAACGTTTGTGCTGTCAGCAGAAACATTAAGACGCTTGGGTTTCGCTGTTAATAATTTCAGCTACAATGGCCTTGGTAACTTTGCTTTTTCTTTGAAGCGCCAAACGATCAATTGCCTCGATTGCCTTTCCTAATGCGAAGAGCGATCGTTCGCAACGACTGATCAGATAGTCTATCACCGTCGGATCGACAGTTATTTGCCGATCTGCAAAAAGTTTATACGCAACGGAATTCAACAACTGATCATCCGGCTGTTCCAAAACCGCTAACGTTACCGATTTGAGTCTGCTTTTTAAATCCTCCAGCTTCACATCCCAGCCTGACGGAACAGTATCGGCGGTTATTAAAAGCGTAACGTGCTCATCAGCCAAGCGGGTTTGCTTGACCGAATTTATAAGATGGAAAAATGCGACTTCATCAAATGCCGCATTATTGATATCTTCTATGAGAACCGGTTTTCTGTTTCTTATCGCAGCTATTGCTTCGTTCAACTTGTTTGCAGGAATTCGAATTCCATCGGCTATATTTAGCCATACAGTCGAAAAATGGGTTTTGCCCGAACCACCCGGGCCTACAAGCACAGCAATAGGCATCGGCCAGTCCGGCCAGTGCTCGATAAGCTCATAGGCGGCCTTGTTGCTTTCTGTTACGACAAGATCATCTTTGTAAAAATCTGTTGGATGTGAAAGTGAGAGCGGTAATTGCTCCAACCTTTTATTCATTCGTTTTCTCCGACATGGCCACCTGTTGATGACCCGCTTGGCGAATAGAGCGGGGACTCAAGATAGGTATGAAGTGCAAACCGTACAAGAACCCCGACTGCCGCTGCTGCAGGAACAGCAATTAACATGCCGGTAAAGCCGAATAGCGAACCAAAAGCAAATAGAGCAAACATCAGCCAAACCGGATGGAGACCGACCGACTGCCCAACCAATTTTGGTTGCAAAATATAGCCCTCAAGAAATTGTCCTACAAAAAATACCCCCATAACAACGATAATCCGTTCCCAATGTTCTGGATAGAATTGAACCCATGCGACGCCTACAGAAAGAACAAATCCAGTCATTGAGCCCACATAGGGAATAAAGCTGATCAAACCTACGAACAAACCGATTAACAATCCGAAATTCAAACCCGAAATTGTGAGGCCGACAGCATAATATACGCCAAGTGCAAGACAAACAGAAGTTTGACCACGGATAAACCCTGCGACCGCACGATCCATTTCATGAAAAATTCCACGCACGGTTTCCAGATGATCACGCGGTATCCACGAATCAATAGTCGTCACCATACGTTCCCAATCGAGCAGCATGTAAAAAGCAACAACCGGAGCAACTACAAAAAGGCTGACAAGATTGACAAGAGATTTTCCTGAATCGAGAACCGAGTTCAGCACAGATTTGATGAGATCGGAACTTTGGCCGAGTAATGCTTGTATATTCGCCTGTATCTCGTTGGCATCACTGCCGATATATCGCTTGATCCATTCAAAACTATGATTAGCAAAAAAAGCCTGAATACGGTTTACATAAACCGGCAGCCCATCCCTGATAAATTGTTGTAATTGTGACGTAATAACCGGAATGAGAATTGTTAATGCGATAACAAGCACAAGCACAATAGCGATTGTTATAAGAACCGTTCCCCACATTCTTGAAATTCCGATTCTTTCAAGAATTTCAACAATCGGGTTGAGAAAATAGGCAAGCACAATTCCTGCAACAAACGGCAAGAGAATCGAACTGAAAACAAACATGAAAATGACAAAGAAGAGAAGCGTAAGAAGCCAAAAAATAGCTTGCCTCTTAACATTCCCGCGGAAAGCAATATTGGCGTAGGCCGGGATATAAACAGTCTTTTTATTCCGTTTGAATCGCAAGCCTTTTTTGCCTTTTTCTACCAACGGCCCCTCGGAAGAGGTATCAAAATCTCTATCGCTCATAGATGTCCACTGAGTTTGTTGTTTTGAAAGGATATGCGGCTTCCTATAACAACGTCAAGAAACAATCGTTTATATCTTTTTTTAAAGCTTGATAAAACTTGCGAGAGGTCTTTGAACGTGGCATTGGTCTCATGTGTTCATGATCATGATCGAGGATAATCCGATGGGCGACACACACCCCCTTAAAAACAATCTGACTTATGCGGATGCCGGAGTTGATATCGACGCCGGTAACCTTATGGTGGAGAAAATCAAACCGATCGTGCGAACGACACAACGCGCCGGTTCCGATACAGAATTGGGTGGATTCGGCGGATTGTTCGATCTTAAGGCCGCCGGTTTTAAAGATCCTGTTCTTGTAGCCGCAAATGACGGTGTAGGAACCAAATTAAAAATAGCTATCGACACCGGCATTCATGACACAGTCGGGATTGATCTTGTGGCGATGTGTGTCAATGATCTCGTCGTTCAAGGAGCCGAACCGCTTTTTTTCCTTGATTATTATGCAACCGGCAAACTTGACCCTGATCAGGGAGCCTCAGTGGTTTCCGGCATCGCTGAAGGTTGTAGGCAGGCAGGAGCTGCCCTTATAGGTGGTGAAACTGCCGAAATGCCTGGCATGTATATTAAAGGCGACTATGATTTGGCCGGTTTTGCTGTCGGCGCGGCAGAGCGCGGAAAGCTTCTTCCTTCGAAAGATATAAATGAAGGAGATGTGGTATTGGGGCTATCCTCTTCGGGGCTCCATTCTAACGGTTTTTCGCTTGTACGCCGCATTGTCGAGGAAAGCGGCCTTGATTTTAACGCCCCTGCTCCGTTCGATAAGACCGTTTCACTTGCCGAAGCTTTATTGGTACCGACGCGGATCTATGTCCGTTCTCTTCTTTCAGTGTTGCGTAAAGATCAGGGCATTAAAGCCTTGGCGCACATTACGGGTGGTGGCTTTCCGGAAAACATCCCGCGCGTTTTGCCAAAAACGTTGGCTGTTGAAGTAAATCTCGACGCAATAAAAGTTCCGCCAGTGTTTTCCTGGCTTGCAAAACAGGGAAACATTACAGAACAGGAAATGCTGCGGACTTATAATTGTGGTATCGGGATGATTGTTGTCGTCGACAACAAACAAGCTGACGATGTTTTTTCTGCTTTTCAGGCTGAGGGTGAAAAACCGGTTCGTCTCGGACTTGTTACGGCCAGAAAAGACAAAGGCGTTGTTTACAAAGGTCACCTCGCACTATGAAAAAAAGAATAGTTATCCTTATTTCCGGAACTGGTACCAATATGGTATCTCTTGTGGAAGCTACAAGAAAAGATAATTTTCCGGCCGAGGTCGTCGCCGTTTTGAGTGACACTGACGACGCAAAGGGCATCGAGCGCGCAAGAGCCCTCGGGCTTCCGGCCGATATCGTGCGCCGTAAAAGTTTTACCGACAAAGATTCATTCGAAACTGCTCTTCTTAACCGGATTGATAGCTTCAAACCCGATATTATCTGTCTTGCCGGTTTTATGAGATTAATCTCGCAACGTATTATTACACCATATGAAGGGCGGATTTTAAATATCCACCCTGCTCTTCTCCCGCTTTTCAGAGGTCTGAACACGCATCAGCGAGCATTGGATGCCGGTGTGAAAATAAGCGGTTGCACCGTACATCTTGTAACCGAAGGCATGGATGAAGGTTCTATATTAGGTCAAGCTGCCGTACCCGTTTTGGACGATGACACAGCGGAAACTTTAGCTGCGCGGGTTCTGAAAGTTGAACACAAGCTTTATCCGGCAACTTTACGGGCATTTATTGAAAGTGATTATAAAAACACCAATGCCGGGCAACAAATCATTTCATTCTGATCAATCGATATATTAAAACCTTGAGCATTCGAATGCTCTTTTTGAAAGATGAAGTTGCAACTGTTTGTTTCGAAATATTTTTAAAAAAATTGTTTCGATTTACACAAATAGACGTAAGTCCATAACTAAAATTATCTCTATTCTGATTGAATAGGTTGATGAACCGCATCGGCAATTTTATTAAAACAAGATTATCGTTCTATTCAAAAAACGTTGCTTCAAATGTGGTTTGTCATCGGACCAAACCTCGGTGCGATACCATTTTCCTCTTCACAACTTATCAACCAATTCGCCACATAATAGCTTTGAAACCTCTTACAGGATCGAGCTGTCGTGTTACGTACAAAAACCATTTTCTTGATAAGTTGTAGTGTCGTTATCAGCGGTTGTATGTCGGATTCACTGCAATATTTCCAATCGCCATCAAAAACTTCAAACGAGACAACATCCAGCATTCGGCCTGCAAGCCCTCTTGGTAATATCAATAACAAAGATTACGACGCATGGCGGAATGCCTATAATGCGTATAACAAACAAGCTACTGCCTACTGGGACCAAATCAGCACGAAAAGAAAGCTTCGCAATGAAAAGCGGGCACGTGGACAAACAATTGAACTCACCGATTATGTTTTGTCACAGCCACCTCTCTATACCGGGCCAGCCAAGCCTTCCACCGGCAAAACAACGGGACCTTCGCGTTCAATTCCAGGTGTCGATGATTTTATTGCGGCTTCAAAACGTGTTTATGGTTTTCAACCGGAAAGACCATCTAACGAAAGCGAGTTTATGCGCAGTTACGTAAATGCCGCACAAGAAATTGGTCTTAATCGTGAACAACTTGTGTCTATCTACGCATTTGAAACCGGTGGTGATGGCACACACGACCTGCAATCGGGCATGATAAAGGGCAAAGCAAATGCCCGACCAATCTCTACCGCTATAGGATATAATCAGCTTGTTGCGACAGCAAGTGTGAGCCTGATGTGGGAATATGGTAACGACATTGCAAAAGAACTACGACAAAAAGCACAGCAGGCATCAGGAACAGAAAGAACAAAACTTCTGGAAAAAGCAAATGTTGTTGAACGCATGACCGCAAAAGCAAAAACAGTTCCGCATAATTGGGGAGCTCAAAGCGAGCTCGCCAAAACCGATGCCGGACTTGGAATGCATGCTATGACCATGGATAAGGATGTCGGTCCGCTCTTACAGATCCACAAGCTGAGAACTTCATTGGCATTTTTGCGACGCAAAGGTGTTTCGCGTCCTCTTTCGGGAGCTGAACTCGAGATGCTCAATCTCACCGGCGATGGCAACGGTTACGACATGGTGACAATGCCATCCCAATATCGAGCTAAGGTTCCGACTGCCAATTTCTTTCTGCGTCCAGGTTACGAACGGAACCCTGTTGCCATTCGTAACAATACGGTTGCCGCCTTACTTGACGCGACGGAAAGTAAAATGGAAGCAAATATGCAAAAAGATGGTGCGCAAATGCTGAACCGTATTTATCAGTCAACAACACTCGCTCGCAATTGAAAAAAAATCAATTTTCCCAAGTTGAAAACAATTCATAAAAAACAAAAGGCGGTATAAAACCGCCTTTTAATTTGAAATCGGTTACTCTGCAGAAACAATCTCGCCATTATGCCATTTATACATCGAAAAGACTTTCGATGTTATATCGCCACGATCGCCATATGTAATCTCGCCCAAAGTCGTTTTAATGGGCTCGCCCGATTTGATTGCAGTTGCCACCGCTTCGGGATCTGAAGCAGAACCGGCTTTTTCAATGCCATAAGTCAAAACCTGTATAGCCGCATAACCATTGATTGCAAAAGTCTCCGGAGGAATATTCTGTGCTTTCAACGCCTTGATCGTTTCTTGTGCTTCCGGGTTTGTCTTGACATCCACAGGATTGGTGAACAGCGATCCCTCGGCTGCATTCCCCGCAATCGACCACAATTCCGATGTATTGTAACCATCACCACCAATAAGCGGGGCTTCAACACCTTGTTCACGCATCTGCTTCAAGAGTAGCCCGGCCTCAGGATGATACCCTCCAAAGTAGACATAGTCGACTTTTTCCTGCTTCAGCCGACTGACCATAACAGAATAATCCTTCTCTCCCGGTGTGATATTACCGTAAAAGACTTCAGTTACACCGCCTTTATTGAGCGCAGCTTTGAACGCATCAGCTAAACCTTTGCCATAAGTTGCACGGTCATGAATGATAGCAATGCGTTTATCTTTCAGATGTTTGATATAATAGTCTGCTGCGTAATCGCCTTGCTGGTCATCCCGTCCTATAGTGCGCAGGACATTCCATAGTCCACGACTTGAAAGTTCAGGCGTCGTCGATGAAGGTGTTATCATCAAAACATCATTTTCTTCCAAAATATTGGAAACAGGCAACGCAATATTCGAGGTAACCGGTCCGATAACATATTGGATGCCTTCACCAATCAACTGATTTGCCGCTGAAACCCCCTGCTTGGGTTCTGCCCCGTCGTCAAAAACCTTCAAAACAACTTTTTCGCCATTGATACCGCCATTTTTATTCAATTCATCAATAGCCACTTTCACACCGTTATTAGCCTGTATGCCGTAAGCTGCAACAGGTCCCGTAATCGGCCCGACGAAACCGATAATAATATCGGCATAAGCTGATGACGTGAAAAAACTACCAGTCAAAGCCAAGGCTGAAACTGTAGAAATCAGTATTTTGCGCATGGTTCACCCTCTTTAGCGTATTTTACAGTGCTTATCTTGCATTAGATAGCGAGGATTTCAATCATTTTAACGAATTGTTTTGATGAAAAACGTGAAAATTATGAATCGTTAGTGCCTTCGTCGGAAAGCATTTCTTTTACTTTCATAGCCAACTGCTTCAGCGTAAAAGGTTTTGACAAAAATCCGAAAACCGCGTCAGGCGGCAGATTTTTCGCAAAAGCGTCTTTCGCATATCCTGAAACAAAGACAAATTTTATATCCGGATATTTTTTCCGCATTTCGCCAAGCAATGTCGGCCCGTCCATCTCCGGCATAACAACATCGGATACAACAAGATCGACGGCGCCATTATGTTCGGCTATGATATCAAGTGCCTCAATACCGTTTTCGGCCTCCAGCACTTTATAGCCGCGCGATTGAAGAGCACGTACACCGCCCATTCTCACTGCCGCTTCATCTTCAACAAGAAGAACAGTTGCATTCCCGGAGAGATCGGCATTTTTTTCACTTAATGGTTTTACCGGTTCAACTGCTTTTTGTTCATTTCTGACGGGATCGGCAATGTATCTTGGCAGGAAGATACGGAATTTCGTACCTTTCCCCTCTTCGCTCTCACAGTAAATAAAACCACCCGTCTGTTTGACAATTCCATAGACCATCGAAAGACCAAGCCCAGTGCCCTTACCTACCTCTTTTGTGGTAAAAAACGGTTCGAACATTTTTTCCTGAACCGCTTTTGGTATACCTGTGCCATTGTCCTCTACATCAAGCTCCACATAATCATCAGCTATCAACCCTTCAAAGCCGAGATCTGCAGCCTTTTGTTTTGCCAAATTGGTAGTCGTAATCGTAATATTCCCGCCCTTGGGCATCGCATCGCGCGCATTGATGACAAGGTTCATCAAAACGCGCTGAAAGGATGCCTGATCAACTTTGACACTCCACAAATCGCGGCCGTGATTGAACTTCAAATGGATGTTGCTCCCCAAAAGCGGCGTCAAAAGATTTCTCACGTCAGAAAGCAATTCTGTCAGGTCTACCACTTCCGGACGCAATGTTTGGCGACGAGAAAAAGCCAATAATTGTTGAACAAGCGAAGCAGCACGATTGGCATTATTTTTGATATTGATAAGGTCGGCGTGAGCCGGATCGGAACTGCGATGGCTTGCCAGAAGAAGATCACATGACATGATAATTGCTGTCAAAACATTATTGAAGTCGTGAGCAATACCACCGGCAAGCTGCCCGATCGCCTGCAACTTTTGTCCTTGCGCCATCTTGTCTTCCAGAGTTTTTTGAGCTGTTGTCTCAACAACGGACAATATTGCCGCTTCTTCACTCTGTTCACGCGTTTCTCGTAAAATTCCTAGAAAAAATAAACGGAAATGTCTATTTTCATCACTGGCAAGACTAACTTCGCTTGAAAATTTTGCTTGCGGGTTTTCAGTTATTTTTTTGAAAAAGTCGTCTAAATTACGCTTCCCTTCAAGCGTGAACAAATCACCAAGAACTATTTTTTCGTCTTTGCCTTTTTTTATATCGAAAAGGAGTTGGAACGGGCGATTCATGTTCGCTAATCCGCCCCGCTGGTCAACCATTGCAAGGGCTATCGGAGCATTGTCAAAATAATAACGGAAATTATCTGCCAGGCTGTCCAGAGTAGGTACGATATCCGCTTGTCTTGACAATGGTAGCAGCACAAATCGATAGATAATATCTTGCTTTTGTTCGGAAGTCTCTTTGGTCGCGCAAACAATAAGCTTCAAATAATCTTGGGCTTCACCATGCCAATCGACGAAAAACTCATAGCTTCCATCTGCAAGATCTATATTGTTCCTGATTTCTTCCCAGTTTGACGTTTGTCCGAATGTCTCGAAGATTTTATCAAAACTAGCCCCTGCCTGTTTGAAATTTTGGAGATCAATATGAAGCATATTTGCCAATGACGCATTGATATAAAGAAATCTGCCATTGACATCGGTTGAAAGAAAACCGGCAGGTGCCCGATCAAGATGATTAACAGCTTCCTGAAGATTCCGGAAAAGCGGCTCGTACATATTGCGAGCAAAGCCTGTATCTTCAAGACGCCATATCAAAAAGGCGCGCCCGTCCAGCTTTACCGGTTTGACTGAAAGACTGTACCAAGTTTGTGTTTCGTTCGTATTTGCCCGATATAACGAATTTCCGCGCAATTCTTCACGCGCTGTTTGCCCCGCTAGTGCTTTCGCAGTTAGACGATAAAACGCCGGCTCGATACCCTCAAGCGACGAAAAAAGAGAAAACACCGTTTTCGCGCTATCAAAGCCTTCAAGCTTTGCGCATGAAGCATTGGTGGAAATAATATGGCCGGAAGCATCTGAAAGTATGATTGCGTCTTCAAGCGCGTCGATGAGCAACGATCTACTATCGGTTTCTAAAGCTTTTGAGTTGGAAAAAGCACCTGTCAAGAACAATAAAAGTACGGCAAATCCTGTTATTGCAAGAAATAAAAACAGCAACGAAGAAAGAACATTCAACTGTTCTTGTCCTATGAAGCAATCGACAATTGCTACCAGAACACTAATGCTCAAAATTATAGCGACGACATACCGCGATAACTTTGTATGTTTGTTCGAAAAAGCCCAAATATGCGTCAATGTCTCCGGCTTTTTCATGATTCTAGGTCTGCCTCTTACCATCACAGTTGATTCTCGATTACATTTTGCCTCAAATCATGCCGGGCATGAAGTGTTAATGGCTGAAAACAGAAATTTGACAGCGTTAATTTTTTTATAATAAAAATCGCTGTGTATATAACGGCAAACATTTGTCCATTCCCCTAACTTGCTACTTTCCATCAAGAGGTGCTCTGGCATATAAATAGATAGACGGATATAATCACGCTTTTCCATCAGGAGAGAAATAAGGCATGCATCTTTGGTTAGAAAATCAGATCGGACAATCTGCAGCGAATATTATTAGCAGCCTTGTTGTGCTTATTATCGTTATTGCTGCAATTGCGCTTACAATCAAGTTATTGCGTAAATTCAATAACGGTACCTTTGTCGTAGGGGGAAAATCACGTACGCCACGGCTCTCTGTTCGTGATGCGGCTGCAGTTGATCGTACTCGCCGCCTTGTTCTTGTCCGCCGTGACAATGTCGAACATCTGCTGATGATTGGTGGACCAACGGATCTTGTTATCGAAACCAACATAAAATTGGATGAAAATTCAACCAAAGGGGAAATTCATGTTGCGCCGATGAATGAGGTCGCAAAAGAATCTTCATCTATCCCGAATTATCGTGAACCGGAGTTGCGTGCATCTCTATCCGATACCAAACCACGTGCTGCTTCGCCTGCCATGCAGGCAAATAACAAACGGCTTGAAGCCGATTTGTCTTCCTTGCAGGAGGATTTCAAGCCCACACTTTCGTCAAGAGAGGCGGCTCCGTCACCCCGTCGTTATGCGCCCGAACTCAATGTAGGTCCTTCTATCGAAAATACCAATGTCAATCCTGTTGGCCAATCTCCGAGAGAACCTTCTGTAGCATTCGAGAACCGACGCGATATCAATTCGGCTCCTTCACACAACGACTTTAATAAAACGATACCGCCGAAAACGTTAAACAACCCGGCCGAGCTGAACGTAGGTGTGCTTGCCGATGACAACGAATTTACCAACAGATCATCGCGTAACGCTGTCCCGAGGGAACCGACCTTGACAGATTTTCCAGTTTCTCCGGCAGCTCGTCCATCACCTCGACAGACTACATTAAAAGATGAACTTGCACCTCGTTTCACACCGTCGGTGAAAGATGAAACAATCAGCGCGGAAATCGAGGGACGTCGTGAACCATCTTTACGAGTACCGCCAAAAACAATTGATCCGGCTGTAAATCTTGATGACGATTTCGATCATATGTTCGAAAATGAGTTGAAAAACGCAATCAAAAACGAAAAGAGCTGAGAACACACAATAATTGCAGCTATTTCTTTATAGATCATTCAGTTTGTCCATTTTTGGATATAATTGGACCGGGTTTGTTACAGAACCCAGATCTTAATTATGCACAAAGTCCAAGACTTTTGATATTCAAATGCTGTTCCAGTCTGGCAAAACTCTCGAATGTCTAAAAATCCGCTTGTTTTCATTAAAGCGGAGCGACTTTGAACAGATATTTCGACTGAAAAAAGTTCAAAGGAACAAACGTTCACTTTTGTCTAAAGATGCAATTGTCTTATGTAACTTTTATAAGCGAAGTTTCCAGATTTCCAATCTTCAATATTTTAATTTTTTGGTTGCAACATAGCCAAAATTTTTAGCTCTATATGTGCCAAACTCCTATATGTGCCACATAATGGAAAACAGCTATCATTCGCCAGAAAAAATCGCATATTTCTCATTTGTCTGATTATACCCGTTCATATCTGTCCAATCAGACCAAAAAAATAGCCGTTTTCAAGCCGTTACATGAATTGCTTAAGGCATAAATTGCTCGCGTCCTCGTAAACGCAAAGCCTCCACCAACCGCCAGAACACAAACACCGGAAATAATAAAAAAGTCCGTGTCAAATATCTATTTGACACGGACTTTTTCCAATCAGGATAAAACCCGGTTTATTCGTCCTTATAAACCTTTTCACGCTTCTCGTGACGTTCCTGAGCTTCAATAGAAAGGGTCGCAATTGGACGGGCATCAAGGCGTTTTATGCTGATCGGTTCACCAGTCTCCTCACAATAACCGTAGGTACCATCGTTCAGCCGTTCCAATGCCGCATCGATTTTAGCGATCAACTTGCGTTGCCGATCGCGGGCACGCAGCTCGATTGCGCGGTCCGTTTCGGATGAAGCGCGATCTGCCAAATCCGGTTGATTAGCATTTTCTTCCTGCAAGTTTTCGAGCGTTTCGCGTGCTTCGCGTAAAATATCGTTTTTCCAAGCTATAAGTTTAGCACGAAAATAAACTTTTTGCCTTTCGCTCATGAAAGGCTCATCTTCGCTGGGATGATACTCGGCGTCCAATGTTTCGCTCATAGTCAAGCCTCCACATGTTGTATGTGCGGCTCTATATATTGTGCAAAAAATTCCAACACAAGACAAAAAATATTTTTTTGATCCATTTTTCAACACATTACTAATATATCAACCCCGTGAACAGTATAGAACGCAATAGAATTAACATTCTTCAATTTAAATTTCAGCTTACTTCTTTTTGTGATTGAGAGATGACTGATCACCAACGAATAACTTTAGGGCTTATGCGGCATGGAGAGGCGGAAGCCGGTACAAAATCAGGAAAAGACATCGATCGTCCATTATCTGAAAAAGGCCGTCTAGACGCAAAAACAATCGGAACAATACTTCCCGATTATATCTCTGGTCCGTTAACAATAATATGTTCCCCGGCACAGAGAACACGACAAACTCTTGATGCGCTTTGCCTGAAATCAAGTATAAGCCTGAAAATTATCGACAAATTATATTATGGAAATTTAGGCGATTATATTTCCCTTATCGCAACAAGTTCACAAGCCGGTGTTCCATTGCTCGTAATCGGCCATAATCCGGCCATAAGTCAGGTCGTCACAAAGCTGAACAATAATTGCTTTCCGGTGGCTTCTCTTCCCCATTTTTTACAACCGGCAAATCTTGCTTTATTCGATTTTCCTATAGCCAAAAACCGGATATCGATTGGCAAGGGCAACTTTGTCGCGCTTATCAAGCCATGAACAGACCTTGTCTTGCGCACATTGCGGGGCCTGTCTTGCGCAGATTGTTTATGTGCACCATATGCTTGATTGACAAGCTGATTTTGTAGAAATTAATCAAGGACCGAGTTTATTTGCCTTCTTTGACATCATTAAAAGACGAAGCAATCATCGCATTCGATGCTTTGAAAGACCGGACGAAAAGTACGTTCAATCCCACGTTAAGACTGGGAGTGACAGGCCTTTCCGGAGCGGGAAAGACGGTCTTCATAACATCATTAATTGAAAATCTGCTTCATTCGGGTCGTTTGCCGATATTCGAAGTCGCACGCGAAGGAAGGTTGCTGAACACACGACTTGCCGAACAACCGGATAGCAAAATAGCTCGATTTGAATTCGAAAAACATATTGATCGTCTGGTTAATGAAAAACATTGGCCGCAATCCACGCGTTCGCTTTCTCAACTTCGCTTAAAACTCGAATTTCTAACGCGCTCGCAAAGTTTTTCTGGTTCCAAACAGAAAAAGCTGTCGATTGATATTATTGATTATCCGGGCGAATGGCTCCTTGATTTGCCGTTACTCGATAAAAATTATCGTGAATTCAGTGCCCAATCAATTGCGAGGGCCAATTCACCGGAACACAAAGCACATGCAAAAGCCTGGCTTGGTGCAATCCGCAGCGTTAACTTTCTCAATGAAGCAAACGAGCGCGATATTGAAGTTCTGGCTGAAAGTTTCAAAAATTATTTACGCTCGGCAAAAAATTCCGGTAACATGATATCCGCGCTTCCGCCGGGCCGATTTCTCATACCTGGCGGTTTCGAAGGCGCACCTGTTCTTAGCTTTTCTCCCCTACCCGATTTGGGAATTGCCGAATTTCCCGATAACTCGATCGCAAAGATTATGGAACAGCGATATGAGGCCTATAAAAATCTGGTTATTAAACCATTTTTTAGAGAATATATTGCCCGTCTTGATCGTCAGGTCATTCTGGTTGATTCTCTCGACGCTATAAATGGGGGAACCGCTTCAATTCTCGAAATGCAAAATGCGTTATGCGAAATTCTCAACTGCTTTAGAGCTGGCAAAAACCATCTTTTCAGTAAACTCGTTCAGCACAAGATTGATCGTATTTTGGTAGCTGCCACGAAAGCCGATTATCTCCATCATATCAACCATGCTCGTCTCGAAAAAATCACCTCGGAAATTGTCCGGACAGCCATGGATAGAGCTGAATTGAATGGCGTTTTAACCGATACATTGGCAGTGGCTTCACTACGTTCTACAAAAGAAGGTACAAGCGAAAAACACGGCGAAAGCTTGCCCGTCGTCATAGGAACACCGATGAAAGGTGAAACAATTGGCGATATGGTATTTGATGGTGAAACCGAAACAGCTATTTTCCCCGGTGATTTACCGCAATCCCTATCTCAACTGTTAAAAGAAAATTTGCCTGAAAAGTTACAATTTGTCCGTTTTTTACCGCCGCAATTAAAAATGAATCAGCCCTTTCCGCAAATTCGTCTCGACCGTGCATTGGAATTTCTATTCGGAGATTATTTGATATGACCAGTCGCAAACCACAGGCAATAAACGACCTGAAGTCAATTGAAGAGGACCACAGCGATCCTTTTCTGGACGAGGCATTAAGCGAACTCAATAGGCTCGAGAATAATAACACATCCGAAACCAAACGCACTTTTACAAGTGGTAGGATATTTTTATCATGCGTCTTGCTATTATTGATTTTGGCGCTCGGTTTATCGGCCGATGGCCTCATACGCTCGCTCTTTGCCGAATACCAATTTTTAGGCTTTGTTGCCCTGATTATTACAATTGTGGGTGGTATTGCTCTCCTTTGTTTCATCATTGGTGAAGTGCGCGCATTATTGCGTCTGGCGTCAGTTGATAAAATACG
>CAMLLT010000038.1 GCA_946480935.1 uncultured Bartonella sp.
AAAATCATTGAATAGTTGAATTTTAATTGTTAAGGAGCGTCTTTGAAAAAAGACGTTCCAATTGACAGGGATAAGAAAAGTATGAACGGTCAGAACATCCGCATTCGCTTAAAAGCGTTTGATCACCGGATTCTTGACGCATCGACACGTGAGATTGTGTCGACCGCCAAGCGTACTGGCGCCAATATCCGTGGACCGATTCCGCTTCCTACGCGAATCGAGAAGTTCACGGTTAATCGTGGGCCGCACATCGACAAGAAGAGCCGTGAGCAGTTTGAGATGCGTACACATAAGCGTCTTCTTGATATTGTTGATCCGACGCCGCAGACTGTGGACGCGCTTATGAAGCTCGACCTTTCTGCTGGTGTTGATGTCGAGATCAAGCTTTAAGGCTTGGGGACGGAAGGAACGAACCCGATGCGTTCAGGTGTAATAGCACAAAAGCTGGGCATGACCCGCGTCTATAATGATGCCGGAGAACATGTACCTGTTACGGTTCTGCGTTTGGAGAATTGTCAGGTTGTTGCTCAGCGTACAGTTGAGAAGAATGGCTACACAGCTGTTCAGTTAGGCGTAGGGCTTGCAAAGGTGAAGAATACCTCTCAGGCATTGCGTGGTCATTTTGCAAAGGCTTCGGTTGAACCGAAAGCAAAAATTGCGGAATTTCGTGTAAGTCCCGACAATCTTTTGGAAGTTGGGGCCGAGATTACTGCGGAACATTTTGTTCCCGGTCAATTGGTTGATGTCACCGGTACATCAATCGGTAAAGGTTTCGCCGGCGTTATGAAACGTCATAATTTTGGCGGACATCGTGCTTCGCACGGTAACTCCATTACACACCGTGCCCATGGTTCGACGGGTCAACGTCAGGATCCGGGTAAAGTGTTTAAGGGTAAGAAAATGGCTGGCCATATGGGGCAGACGAGAATTACAACTTTGAATATCGAAGTTGTTTCAACCGACGCTGATCGCGGGTTGATTTTGGTTCGCGGTGCTGTTCCCGGTTCGAAAGGTGCCTGGATTTTGGTAAGGGATGCTGTCAAGAAGAGCGTTCCGGAGAATGCACCGAAGCCAGCCGCTTTGCGTCAGTCAAAGAATGCAAAAACAGATGCTACTGCCCCCAAGGCGGAAGCTACAGTCGCTGAGGGAGCCTGATAATGGATCTCATCGTAACTACTCTTGACGGTAAGGATGCTGGCAAATTGAAGGTATCGGAAGATGTCTTCGGTTTAGATCCTCGTGAAGATATTCTACAACGTGTTGTCCGTTGGCAGCTCGCCCGTCGTCAGCAAGGTACACATCAAAGCCAGACACGCGCTGATGTTTCGCGTTCGGGCGCAAAAATGTACAAGCAGAAGGGGACAGGCCGTGCCCGTCATTCATCTGCTCGCGTTCCGCAATTCCGTGGTGGTGGCAAGGCTCACGGGCCTGTTGTTCGCAGCCATGCACATGAACTACCGAAAAAGGTTCGTGCTTTGGGTTTGCGTCATGCATTGTCAGCAAAAGTTAAAGCCAATGATCTGATCATTGTGGACGAGTTGAATGTCAAAGAAGCAAAAACGAAAGTTTTAGCCAAGGATTTTGCAAAACTCGGTTTTTCTGATGCATTGCTCATCGGTGGTAAGGAAATTGATTTGAAGTTTTCCCGTGCCGCATCGAACATTCCAAATGTAGATGTTTTGCCGGTTCAGGGGATTAACGTTTATGACATTCTGCGTCGTGGCAAACTTGTTTTGTCCAAAGCAGCCGTCGAAGCCCTTGAGGAGCGGTTCAAATGACAGATCTTCGCCACTATGATGTCGTCGTAAGTCCGGTTATTACTGAAAAATCGACGATGCTATCGGAAAACAATCAGGTCGTCTTCAAGGTTACCCCCAAGGCGACAAAATCGGAAATCAAAGCGGCTGTTGAAGCTTTATTTGGTGTCAAAGTTACAGCAGTGAATACAACAACCCGCAAGGGTAAGGTGAAACGTTTTAAAGGCGTTGTCGGTCGACAGAGTGATGTCAAAAAAGCGATCGTGACGCTGGCTGAAGGTCAGTCAATCGACGTTTCGACTGGTCTTTAAGAGGCTCGGAGTTAGGAATAATGGCACTCAAGCACTTTAATCCGACCACGCCAGGGCAGCGTCAGCTCGTCATTGTAGATCGTTCAGGTCTTTACAAAGGCAAGCCAGTGAAAGCGCTGACCGAAGGGCTGTCGTCGAAAGGCGGTCGTAATAATCGCGGCCGTGTAACTGCCCGTTATCAGGGCGGCGGTCATAAAAGAACTTATCGCTTTGTAGACTTCAAGCGTTTGAAACGTGATATGCCTGCAAAAGTGGAACGTTTGGAATATGATCCGAACCGGACAGCGTTTATTGCGCTCATTCGTTATGAAGATGGTCATCTGAGCTACATTTTGGCTCCGCAACGTTTGGGTGTCGGCGATACGGTTGTTGCTGGCGTTAATGTTGATGTTAAGCCCGGTAACTCGATGCCTCTCGGTAATATGCCTGTCGGTACGATCATCCACAATGTGGAGATGAAGCCTGGTAAAGGCGGGCAGATTGCCCGTTCGGCCGGTACTTACGCCCAACTTGTTGGTCGTGATCAGGGAATGGCTATTCTTCGTTTGAATTCGGGTGAACAACGTCTGGTTTCCAGTGGCTGTTATGCAACTGTTGGTGCCGTTTCGAATTCGGATCATGGTAACACCAATGACGGTAAAGCCGGTCGCGCCCGTTGGCGTGGCAAGCGTCCGCATGTTCGTGGTGTTGCAATGAACCCTGTCGATCACCCACATGGTGGTGGTGAAGGTCGTACGTCAGGCGGTCGTCATCCTGTTTCTCCTTGGGGCAAGCCTACAAAAGGCAAGCGTACACGTTCGAACAAGGCGACTGATAAATTCATCATGCGCTCACGTCATCAACGCAAGAAATAAGAGAGGTAGTCTGAAGTGGCTCGTTCAGTATGGAAAGGACCGTTTGTTGACGGCTATCTTCTCAAGAAAGCTGAGAAGGTACGTGCCGGCGGTCGTAACGAGGTTATTAAAATGTGGAGCCGTCGCTCCACGATTTTGCCGCAATTTGTTGGCCTGACCTTTGGTGTCTATAACGGAAACAAGCATGTTCCTGTTTCTGTTTCGGAAGAAATGGTTGGACATAAGTTCGGTGAGTTCGCTCCCACCCGCAGCTATTATGGTCACGGTGCGGACAAGAAAGCGAAGAGGAAGTAATAATGGGCAAAGCTAAGGCTCCGCGCCAGCTTAAAGATAATGAAGCAAAGGCTGTAGCTCGCACAATTCGTGTCAGCCCGCAGAAGCTTAATCTTGTAGCGGCAATGATTCGCGGTAAAAACGTTAATACAGCTCTTGCAGATTTGACTTTTTCTCGTAAACGCATTGCCGATACGGTGAAAAAGACGTTGGAATCTGCGATTGCCAATGCAGAAAACAATCACGATTTGGATGTCGATTCGCTTATCGTGGCGGAAGCTTCAGTCGGTAAGTCGATTGTTATGAAGCGGTTTCATGTGCGTGGTCGTGGCCGCGCCAGCAGAATTTTGCGTCCGTTCTCTCATCTTACAATTGTTGTTCGTGAAGTGTCCGATAAAGAGGAGGCCGCATAATGGGTCAGAAGATCAATCCAATCGGGCTTCGTCTCGGTATTAATCGTACATGGGATTCTCGTTGGTATGCTGATACCGGTGAATATGGACGTTTGTTGCATGAGGATTTGAAAATCCGCAAATATGTAATGAACGAATTGAAACAGGCAGCTATTTCGGAAGTTGTTATTGAACGTCCGCATAAGAAATGCCGTGTTACCATTCATTCGGCTCGTCCGGGCCTGATTATTGGTAAGAAGGGCGCCGACATCGAGAAGTTGCGTCGCAAACTGTCTGAAATGACACATGCTGACACGGCTTTGAATATCGTTGAAGTCCGCAAGCCTGAAATCGACGCCGAGTTGATTGCCCAGTCAATTGCCCAGCAGTTGGAACGTCGTGTGGCTTTCCGTCGCGCTATGAAGCGTGCCGTGCAGTCAGCTATGCGTCTTGGCGCTGAGGGTATCCGTATCAATTGCGCCGGTCGTCTTGGTGGTGCTGAAATTGCTCGTATGGAATGGTACCGCGAAGGCCGCGTTCCTCTTCATACCTTGCGTGCGGATATTGATTACGGTACAGCGGAAGCCAATACGGCCTATGGTATTTGTGGCGTGAAAGTTTGGGTATTCAAGGGCGAAATCCTTGAACATGACCCGATGGCTTCGGAACGCCGTGCTACTGAAGGCGATAATCAAGGTTCAAATACGAACCGCCGTCGTGAAAACGCCTGATTTTTAGACGGGCAAATTAGGATTTGGAGTAGAGAACAATGTTGCAGCCAAAACGCACAAAGTTCCGCAAGCAGTTCAAAGGCCGTATTCACGGTGTTTCGAAGGGTGGTACGGAACTTAATTTTGGTGCCTACGGCCTTAAGGCTATGGAGCCTGAACGTGTTACTGCGCGTCAGCTCGAGGCGGCTCGTCGTGCTATTACGCGTCAGATGAAGCGTGCCGGTCGTGTATGGATTCGTGTTTTTCCGGATGTTCCGGTATCATCGAAGCCTACCGAAGTTCGTATGGGTAAAGGTAAAGGCGCTGTCGAATATTGGGCAACGCGTGTTGCACCAGGACGTATTATGTTTGAACTTGACGGCGTACCTGAAGATGTGGCACGTGAAGCGTTACGGTTGGGCGCATCAAAGCTTCCAATTAAAACACGTTTCGTCCAGCGTATAGCTGAATAAAGGGACTAAGCGATGAAAGCCGCAGAAGTACGGGCCCAGACGCTCGATCAGATGAATGAAGAGTTGGCCAAGCTGAAGAAAGAGCAGTTCAATCTGCGTTTCCAGAAAGCAACCGGTCAGTTGGAAAAAACAGCGCGCGTTAAACAGGTTCGCCGTGATATCGCACGCATAAAAACAATCGCCCGCCAGAAGGCGGCCGAAAGCAAGGCTTAAGGAAGTTAAGACATGCCTAAACGCATTCTGCAAGGCGTTGTCGTCAGCGATAAGAACGACAAGACTGTTGTAGTCAAAGTAGAGCGGCGCTATTCGCATCCGCTGCTACAGAAGACTGTCAGCCAGTCTAAGAAGTACAAAGCGCATGACGAAAACAACGAATTCAAAGTTGGTGATCAGGTCTTTATTCAAGAATCGAAGCCAATTTCGAAAGACAAGCGCTGGGTCGTTGTTAAAAACGGCGCTGCTTAATAAATCGGATTTTTGATAAACAAAAGGTTGGGTATTATTGTGCCCAACATTTTGTTTGAAAAAGTCTTAATCATAATTTGACAGGCAAGTCCGAATGTGTCAAATGCACTGCCGGACGTAAACATTTAGAGAAGGCGGCCAGTCATGATTCAGATGCAAACAAACCTCGACGTCGCGGATAATTCCGGCGCCCGTCGTGTCATGTGCATCAAGGTGCTGGGCGGCTCGAAGCGGAAATACGCTTCTGTCGGAGACATTATTGTAGTCTCGGTTAAAGAAGCAATTCCGCGTGGCCGCGTAAAAAAAGGTGATGTGATGAAAGCCGTGGTAGTTCGTACTGCCAAGGATATTCGTCGCGCTGATGGTAGCGTTATTCGTTTCGATAAAAATGCTGCTGTCTTGGTTGATAACAAGAAAGAGCCGATCGGTACTCGTATCTTCGGACCGGTTCCCCGTGAACTTCGCGGTAAGAATCATATGAAGATTATCTCGCTCGCGCCAGAAGTACTATAGGGAGCCGTTGCGATGAACAAGATTCGTAAAGGCGATAAAGTCGTCATCCTTTCAGGTAAGGATAAAGGACGCAACGGGGAAGTGATCAAGGTTAATCCTGAGGAAAACACTGCTATCGTACGCGGTATCAATATGGTCAAGCGCCATCAGCGTCAGACCCAAACTCAGGAAGCGGGTATTATTTCCAAGGAAGCTCCTCTTCATATTTCCAAATTGGCTATAGCCGATCCTAAGGACGGAAAACCCACTCGTGTAGGATTTCGTATCGATAAGGATGGCTTAAAGGTTCGCGTTGCCAAGCGTTCAGGAGATCTGATCAATGGCTGATAAGATTCAAGAGCCGCGTTTGAAGACGCACTATGTCAATGTTGTTCGCAAAGCACTGCAAGACAAGTTTCATTATGAAAACAATATGCAGGTTCCCTATGTCGAGAAAGTTGTTCTCAATATGGGTGTCGGCGAAGCAACTGCAGATTCCAAAAAACCTGCCAGAGCTGCTGAAGATTTGAGTCTTATTGCCGGGCAGAAAGCAATTGTAACACACGCACGTAATTCCGTTGCGACATTCAAGGTTCGCGAGGGAATGCCTCTCGGAGCTAAAGTTACATTGCGTAGAGACCGTATGTATGAATTTCTTGATCGTCTGGTAACAATTGCTTTGCCACGCGTTCGCGATTTTCGTGGTCTTAATCCGAAAAGTTTTGACGGTCGTGGCAATTTTGCCATGGGTATCAAAGAACACATTGTGTTCCCGGAAATAAACTACGATCAGGTAGATCAAATCTGGGGTATGGATATCATCGTTTGTACGACAGCGAAAACGGATGATGAAGCGCGTGAATTATTGCGCGGTTTCAATTTTCCGTTCCGTGCGTAACGGCAAGCGTAGCGAGGTAAAGTTATGGCCAAAACAAGTGCCGTTGAGAAGAATAAGCATCGCCGTGCGATGGCTAAGCAGTTTGCAGCGCGCCGTGCGCGTTTGAAAGCAATTGTCATGGATCAGAAGGTGCCTTTGGAAGAGCGCTTTCGCGCATCCATTCAGCTTGCCGAGTTGCCTCGTAACTCGGCAAAAGTTCGTATTCGTAACCGTTGTGAGGTTACCGGACGTCCGCGCGGTTATTATCGCAAGTTGAAAATGTCACGTATTGCATTGCGTGATCTCGGTTCGTTCGGGCATATCCCCGGCGTTGTTAAATCAAGCTGGTAAGAGGAGTTTCGTAAATGTCTATGTCAGATCCTCTTGGAGATATGCTTACCCGTATCCGTAATGCGCTTGGACGCAAGAAGTCGAAAGTTTCGACGCCTGCATCAAGATTGCGCGCTCGTGTTCTCGACGTTTTGCAGACCGAGGGCTATATTCGCGGATATAGCCAGATCGATTACGAAAACGGTAAGTCCGAACTTGAAATCGAATTGAAATATTTCGATGGTGCACCGGTTATTCGCGAGATTTCGCGTGTTTCAAAGCCCGGTCGCCGCGTTTATGTTTCTGTGAAGTCTATTCCACAAGTTGCAAACGGTCTCGGCATTTCTATCCTTTCAACTCCGAAAGGTGTGATGGCCGATCATGAGGCTCGTGAGCAGAATGTTGGTGGGGAGCTTCTTTGCCGCATCTTCTAAGAGGTGTCGGGAAAAGCTAGAAAGATAGGTTAATACAATGTCTCGTATTGGAAAAAAACCGATTCATGTCCCGGCTGGCATTACTGCTTCAGTTGATGGGCAAGCGATCAAGGTCAAAGGACCTAAGGGAGAATTGAGTTTCGTTGCTGATGACGAAATCGATCTCAAATTGGAAGATAATGTGGTTCATGTAACGCCGCGCGATCAGACCAAGGAAGCACGCTCGAAATGGGGAATGTCCCGTTCGATGATTGAAAATATCATTGAAGGTGTTAAGAGCGGCTTTGAAAAGAAGCTGGAGATTAATGGCGTTGGTTATCGTGCAGCGATGCAGGGTAAGAATGTTCAACTTTCTTTGGGATTTAGTCATGATGTGGTTTATCATGTTCCTGAAGGTATTACTGTAGCAGTTCCGAAACCGACTGAAATTCTGGTTTCTGGAATTGACAAGCAGAAAGTTGGGCAGGTTGCTGCCGAAATTCGCGAATATCGCGGGCCGGAACCTTATAAAGGTAAAGGTGTCAAATATGCGAACGAGCGTATCGTGCGCAAAGAAGGCAAGAAGAAATAAGGAACTTGCGTCATGGCTTCGCCTAAAGAAATACTTCAGCGTCGCGCGCAGCGTGTTCGCCGTCAGGTCAAAGCGGTTGCTAACGGCCGCTTGAGATTGAGTGTTCATCGCTCAAATATGAATATTTATGTTCAAATCATTGATGATTTGCATAGTCGTACCGTTGCATCGGCTTCGACTCTGGATAAGGAACTTCGTCCTTCGCTCAAGGGTGGGGCCAATGTTGAGGCAGCAACTGCTGTCGGCAAACTTATCGCTGAGAGAGCTAAGGCTGCTGGTGTTAAAGAAGTTGTATTCGATCGCGGTGCATATATTTATCATGGTCGCATTAAGGCTTTGGCCGATGCAGCTCGTGAAGGTGGTTTGAGCTTTTAAACTGATTGCCCGGTTTTTTCGGGCTTTTTCGCCGAAGAATTCCTCTTATTATGGGGGAATTCTTTTTTGATACGTGCTTCCGGAAAAGAAAAAGGAATTAGGAATGGCACAAAAAGAACGTAATAATCGTGACGAGCGTCATGAAGAGCGGGACAGCGAGTTTGTCGACAGACTCGTTCATATCAACCGCGTTGCCAAGGTTGTTAAAGGCGGACGCCGTTTCGGCTTTGCCGCTCTTGTGGTTGTTGGTGATCAGAAAGGGCGTGTTGGGTTTGGTCATGGTAAAGCCCGCGAAGTTCCGGAAGCAATTCGTAAAGCTACCGAAGCAGCCAAGCACGAGATGATTTATGTGCCACTTCGTTCGGGTCGTACTCTTCATCACGATGTTGAGGGGCGTCACGGTGCCGGTCGTGTATTGTTGAGATCGGCTGCTGCCGGTACCGGTATTATCGCCGGTGGCCCGATGCGTGCTGTTTTTGAAACACTCGGTATGCAGGATGTTGTTGCAAAGTCGTTAGGTTCGTCCAATCCTTACAATATGATCCGTGCGACATTTGATGCATTGAAACGTCAGGTTCATCCGAAAGATATTGCTGCTCAACGCGGAATAAAATATTCGACGTTGCAGGCTCGTCGGCAAAATCTTATTGGCAACGAAGAATAGTTCGTGGAACTTGCGATATAGAGGAATTTGAAAATGGTTGGGAAAAAAACCCATAGTGGCAAGAAGGTTACTGTTGAACAAATCGGCAGTCCGATTCGTCGCCCGCAAGTTCAACGTGCCACGTTGAAAGGGCTAGGGCTTAACAAGTTGCATCGCCGCAGCACTTTGAACGACACACCTGCAGTGCGTGGTATGATTGCAAAAGTAGAGCATCTCGTCCGTATTGTGGATGAAGGCTGAGGATTGTAGGAGTAAAGAACATGAAACTCAATCAACTGCGCGATCAAGAAGGCGCTACAAAGAATCGTAAAAGAGTTGGGCGCGGCATCGGTTCCGGCATGGGAAAAACAGCCGGTCGCGGTGTAAAAGGTCAAAAAGCACGCTCGGGTGTTGCTATTAACGGTTTCGAAGGCGGGCAAATGCCTGTTTATCGCCGTTTGCCGAAGCGTGGTTTCAATAATCTTTTTGCAAAAAGCTTTAATGAAATATCGGTTGGGCGTTTGCAGGCTGCTATTGATGCTGGTAAAATCGATGCATCAAAACCTGTAGATGTTGCTGTATTGAAAGCTGCCGGTGTTATTCGTCGTGAAAAAGATGGTGTCCGTCTTTTGTCGGATGGCGAATTGAAAGCCAAAGTAACCTTGGATATTGCTGGTGCTTCAAAAGCAGCAATCGAGAAAGTTAACAAAGCCGGTGGTGTTGTTAATATTCAAGCTGCCGCCGAATAAAGTAATTTGTTGAAACATATGTCGGTCTGGTGTGATGTGGTAAGCATTCATTCCAGACCTTTTTTATATGCATGATTGTTATTGCAAAAACTATTTTTATCAGGCAAAACGTCTCTGAGTTAAAATAGGTTTAACGAACATTGTTTCTCTTTGCGTTTTTTTGCGCAGGGGGGTAAAGCATGTGTTGATTTTTCATGGTGTTTTGCCGTGAATTAAAACCGGAGAGATTTTTATGGCATCTGCCGCAGAACAACTGGCTTCCAATCTTAATTTTGGCGCCTTTTCACGCGCTACCGAACTGAAGAAACGTATCTGGTTTACTTTGGGTGCATTGCTTGTCTACCGTTTCGGTACCTACATTCCCTTGCCGGGAATCAATGTCGATGCATTGAGAGCGACCTTTGTTCGCCATGAATCCGGCGTTTTGGGGATGTTTAATATGTTTGCCGGTGGTGCTGTCGGGCGTATGGCGATTTTTGCACTCGGCATTATGCCATATATTTCAGCGTCCATTATCGTGCAGTTGATGACTTCGGTTATCCCGTCACTTGAAGCTCTGAAGAAAGAGGGTGAGACGGGGCGAAAGATTATTAATCAATATACCCGTTACGGAACCGTTTTTTTGGCGTTGATACAGGCCTATGGTATTGCTATTGCACTTGAGAGTGGAATGGCGACGGGCTTACAGATTGTGAACGACCCCGGAATGATGTTTAGAATCACTGCAGTGATTACGCTTACCGGCGGTACAATATTTTTGATGTGGCTGGGTGAGCAGATAACCTCTCGCGGAATTGGCAATGGTATATCACTCATTATTTTTGCAGGTATTGTTGCAAATCTTCCCTCGGCGATTGCACAGCTTTTGACAGCTCATGCACAAGCCGATCTTTCCACATTCATGTTGCTCCTTATTATTGTGATTTGTATTGCCGTTATCGCTGTTATCGTTTTTGTGGAACGGGCTCAACGTCGGATAATTATCCAATACCCCAATCGGCAGATGGGCAACCGGATGTTCAAGGGAGATACATCGAATTTGCCGCTAAAGCTTAACACGGCCGGTGTCATCCCTCCGATTTTTGCGTCATCGCTTTTGATGTTGCCCGCAACGATTAATAATTTTTCGCAAAACATGCCTCATTGGCTGCAAACGATTTCGTTTTCGTTAAGCCACGGGCAACCGCTTTATATGGTGGTTTATGCAGGGCTTATGGCATTCTTCTGCTTCTTTTACACGGCCATTGTTTTCAATCCGAAAGACACAGCCGATCAGCTGAAAAAACATTCGGGCTTTATTCCCGGAATAAGACCCGGTGAGCGGACAGCGCAATATATTGATTATGTGCTTACACGCATTACGGTTGTTGGTGCTATTTACATTATTCTTGTTTGCCTTTTGCCGGAATTTTTAATGACAACTTTGCATGTTTCATTCTATCTTGGTGGTACGTCGCTTTTGATCGTTGTAACAGTTACACTTGATACAATTGCGCAAATCCAGGGGCATCTCGTCGCTCACCAATATGAAGGCTTGCTTAAGAAATCAAAACTCAGAAGCGGGAAAAGAAATAGATGAAACTGATTTTTTTAGGACCGCCCGGTGCCGGTAAAGGTACTCAGGCAAAAATACTAACCGAGAAATACGGCATTCCGCAATTGTCGACAGGTGACATGTTGCGCTCTGCTGTTGCCGCGGGAACCGAGATTGGCAAAAAAGCCAAGTCGATTATGGATGCTGGTGGGCTTGTTTCTGATGAAATCGTCAACCAGATTGTGTCGGACCGGATTGACGAGCCCGATTGCAAAAAAGGGTTTATTCTCGACGGCTATCCTCGCACAGTAGGGCAGGCAGAAGCATTGCAAACAATTTTGGCAAGCAAACATACAAAGCTTGATGCAGTGATTGAACTCGTTGTTGATCAGAACGCACTTGTTGACCGTATGAAAACCCGTGTGGCGGAGACTATTGCAGCAGGTGGAAAGGTCCGTTCGGACGATAATCCTGAAGCTTTTGCCAAACGACTTGTCGAATATAGTGAAAAAACTGCACCATTATCGCAGTTTTATGCAAAGACCGGACTGTTGAAGAAAATTGATGGTATGGCTCCGGTAAAAGAAGTCACATCAGCGATTGAAAAGGTACTTCACTGAAACAGTCCATCATATACGTGAAAGGGAGTTGACTTTTGCGGTGAAATCCGTCAAAGACAGCACAATTTCATTTTTTTGAGAGATGATTGGAATCGGCTTTGTGTGCGGTTCTGGTCGTTTTGTGCATTAATTATTTAATGGCTAATGCACAAATGGTTGAAATTTAATTTAAGGAGAACAGGCGTGGCTCGTATTGCTGGCGTCAACATCCCTACGAATAAACGCGTTATTATCGCTCTTCAGTATATTCATGGGATTGGGCCGAAATTTGCTAAAGAAATCGTTGATAAGGTCGGTATTCCTGCTGAGCGCCGTGTGAGTGAACTTTCGGATGCTGAAGTTCTTCAAATCCGTGAAGCTATCGATCACGATTATCAGGTGGAAGGTGATCTTCGTCGTGAAGTCTCGATGAATATCAAGCGTCTTATGGATCTTGGTTGCTATCGTGGCTTGCGTCACCGCCGTTCGTTGCCGGTTCGCGGTCAACGTACCCACACCAATGCACGTACCCGTAAAGGCCCGGCACGGGCAATTGCCGGTAAAAAGAAATAATTAGCAATACATGAATTCGCTTCACTTGCAGGCAGGTCGCAACTGGTTGCCAAAAATGCAAGTGGTAGCAAATAAGGTGTAGCCGCTGGAACTACGGCGGTGCAGAGATCAGTGAAAGGAAAATTATGGCCAAAGAGCCTACACGTATTCGCCGTCGCGAACGTAAAAACATTTCATCGGGCGTAGCCCATGTTAATTCGACATTCAATAATACGCTCATCACGATCACCGATGCTCAGGGAAATACGATTTCCTGGTCGTCTGCCGGTGCTCAGGGGTTCAAAGGTTCGCGTAAATCGACACCTTTTGCTGCCCAGGTTGCTGCAGAGGATTGTGCAAAAAAAGCACAGGATCACGGGATGCGGTCGCTAGAAGTAGAAGTTTGCGGTCCTGGTTCAGGTCGGGAATCAGCTTTACGGGCTCTTCAAGCTGCAGGTTTTATTATTACATCTATTCGTGATGTGACACCCATTCCGCATAATGGTTGCCGTCCGCGTAAGAAACGCCGCGTTTAATCCGGTTGTTTTTCGGTGTCAGGGCGCTGCCCTGGCGTTCAAGCTGGCCGTCACGGCTGAATGGTGACGGAAGTAAAGGACAGGAATAGGAATATGATCCAGAAAAACTGGCAGGAACTGATTAAGCCTAATAAAGTCGAGTTTCAAACGCAAGGTGGTTCAAATAAAGCTATTGTAATTGCCGAGCCGTTGGAACGCGGCTTTGGCTTGACATTAGGTAACGCTTTACGGCGCGTGTTACTGTCTTCCTTGCGGGGCGCGGCTGTCACAGCTGTACAGATTGACGGCGTGTTACACGAATTTTCGTCAATACCGGGCGTGCGGGAAGATGTCACTGATATTATTTTGAATATCAAAGAGATTGCCATCCGCATGGAAGGTGAGGGACCAAAACGCATGGTCGTCCGCAAAGAAGGGCCGGGTGTCGTTACAGCCGGTGATATTCAGACGGTAGGCGATGTAGAAATCCTCAATCCGGAACATGTTATCTGCACGCTCGATCAGGGCGCAGAAATCCGTATGGAATTCACAGTGAATACGGGTAAGGGCTATGTCCCGGCAGATCGCAACCGCAATGAAGATGCTCCAATCGGGCTTATTCCGGTTGATAGCCTTTATTCGCCAATTCGCAAGGTTTCTTATAAGATCGAGAATACTCGTGAAGGTCAGGTTCTTGACTACGACAAATTGATCCTGACAGTTGAAACGAACGGTGCGGTTACGGCAGAAGATGCTGTGGCTTTTGCTGCTCGTATTCTACAGGACCAACTTTCGGTATTCGTCAATTTCGAGGAACCCCAGAAAGAGGCTCCACAAGAGCAGGTCTCCGAACTTGCATTCAATCCGGCCTTGCTCAAGAAGGTGGATGAGCTGGAACTTTCAGTTCGTTCTGCCAATTGTCTTAAAAATGACAATATCGTCTATATTGGTGACCTTATCCAGAAAACGGAAGCAGAAATGCTGCGTACTCCTAATTTTGGTCGTAAGTCACTCAATGAAATCAAGGAAGTTCTTGCATCTATGGGGCTTCATCTTGGTATGGAAATCCCCGCTTGGCCGCCAGAGAATATCGACGACCTCGCAAAACGTTATGAAGATCAATACTGAGTTAAAAATTAAGGAGAAGGCTCATGCGCCATGGTAAGTCAGGCCGCAAGCTGAACCGCACTGCTAGTCACCGTAAGGCGATGTTTGCCAATATGGCAACGTCACTGATCGAGCATGAGCAGATCGTGACGACGCTTCCAAAGGCAAAAGAAATTCGTCC
>CAMLLT010000039.1 GCA_946480935.1 uncultured Bartonella sp.
AGATAATTACGCATAATTGGTCGGTAATCGCCCATAAAAGTATCGGGATTATAATCCTGCAACCAAGGATATTTTCCACTATCAAGATTCCATAGATGGTGGTGAGCATCAATTAAATCGATAGTCTCTGACTGCACCTCGTTATGCTGTTGAATTTTCATAAAACCTCTCCCCTTCCCGATTGTATTTTTTCCGGAGCCTCATAGCTTACAGACCGTTGCAACGTTTTTGGTGTTATTAATGCAAGTCCGATAGCACTGGAAAAAAGACAGGCAGCCATAACAAAAAATCCGAGGAATGGACTTCCGGTCAGATCAATCAGCCATCCGACAACATAGGGGCCAACAAATCCGCCTAAATTTCCGATTCCACCAATCAGGCCTAAAGCCAATGGTAGAATTCTCGCATTCAAGACAAGTGGTGGGAGAGCAAAAAACGCGCCATGAATATAGAGACCACCAGCCACAAGGCATAAAAAAACGAACTGTAACGTTGCTGTCGAAAATAACTGACCGATTATAAGCGCTAAGGCAGAGATACCTAACGGCACAAGTATAATAGTTTTATCCAACCCTTTTTTGTCGCTTCGAACAGAGATAAAAATCATTCCCAGAAGACCGATAATGTATGGAATAGCGGTCAATACACCCACAGCCTTTTCACTAGCCTGTGAAATATTCGCAATCACTTGTGGCAACCACATTGTAAAGCCATAAAATCCGGCACAATAGAGAAACCATGCACCAACCAACGTAACAACTTTTCTATTCAGCAGAATGTCACGATAGCGGGTCGAATCTGCAACCGTATTCCGCGCATTTTCTTTCGCATCGATTTCACGCTGGTTTCTGATAAGTTCCTGTTCTTGTTTGCTCATCCACCAAGATTTTTCCGGTGTGTCGGATATCATGAACAACCAGAAAAATGCCCACAATATCGGAGGTGCCCCTTCCAATATCAAAACAGTACGCCAACTAAAATATTCAAGAAGAAAACCGGTTATGGGTGCCGCGATAATTGCGGAAAGAGGTATGCATAAAAGCCAAAACCCACTTGCTCTTGCTTTTTCCTTTTGCGGAAACCAGCTTAACATCAAGACGAGAGTTGCCGGTTGAATACCGCCTTCGCAAACGCCCAACAGAAATCTTATCATATACAATTCATAAGGTGTTCGTGCAAAGCCGGTTGCAATTGCTGCTATTCCCCATAACACCATCAATATGAATATGGTTTTAGTAGCACTCCATCTTTCAGCCAAAAGAGCGGCTGGAACTTGTAACAACAGATAGCCAATAAAAAACACACCGGATGCTGTGCCCTTGCTACTGTTTGTAAGATGAATATCTGACCCCATATAGGGCAAAACAAATGATAAATTTGTCCTGTCTACAAAAGCTAAAAGATACATTATACTTGCAATGGGTATAAATATTGTCCACCTTTTACTGCTTAAAATCGTCCCCATAAAACCTACTCCCAATAAAACATATATTTATTTTTGAATATATGTATATTTCTCTCCAACTAATAATTTATAAAGCTATTATATTAAATGTATGTTTTAAATTGCAAATAAATATAATAACTTTATTGTTGATATTTATATTTTACAAAATAAAAATATAAATATAAAAATAGAAATCCCCACACTGAAATTTCAGTGCAGGGATTTTTTTAATTTTTCTTCCACCTTGGTATGCAGAAAATCAGTATCGCACCTATAAAAGCGCCTATTGCTAAAGCATAAAGTCCGCTACCAACTCCGAATGTATCATCTGCCCAATTTTTTAAGTTAGGTGCGACAAAACTACCAAGAGCCCCGAATGAATTTATCAAACCGATCCCGGCAGCCGCTGCTGTTCCGCCCAGATAGCTCGTAGGAAATACCCAAAAGGTTGGCTGCACGGCAAAAAAACCGGCTGCAGCGAAACAAAGTGCGATTAAGGCTATTAACGGCGGCGTACTAACCGAAACCGCTATGCCTATAGCGGAACATAAAAGAGTGAAACCGCCTATCATGCGATGTGCATCCTTTGCATCCGCAAGTTTGGGAAAAACATAAATGGCACAAATCGCGAAGATCCATGGTATTGTAGAAACGAAACCGACTTTTATTCCAACTTTTGTTCCGAGCAGCGATGCCACCTGTTCCGGAAAATAAAAGACAACCCCGTATACACTCATCTGGATAAGAGCATAAATGACGAGCAATTGAATTATAACCGGTTTGAAAAATACCTTCTTCATATCTTTCAAGCCATGCTGGTTTCGATCCTCATCCTGTTCCTGCATTGCAGTTATCAGCGCCTGTTTGTCCGGCGCACTTAACCAGGCTGCATCTTGTGGCTTGTTATCGAGGTAAAAAAATGCCCATACGCCGACAATGCTTGCCAAAAGCCCTTCGACAAGAAACATCCATTGCCAGCCTTGGAGAGACCAGAATCCGTGAAATTGCAGAAGAAACCCGCTAAGTGGTGCGCCGAATATGAACGAGAGAGGCGCTCCAAAGTAGAAAAGCCCCATAATTTGTCCGCGCGAACGATCTGGAAACCAATATGTCAGGTAAAGTATAACTCCGGGGAAAAAACCTGCCTCGGCAGCACCAAGTAAAATCCGCATAATGTAGAAGCTTGTTTCATTCCATACAAATACCATACCTGCAGAAATGAGCCCCCAAGTAACCATGATGCGGCACATCCATATTTTGGCCCCCACTTTGTGCAGAGCCAAATTGCTCGGAATTTCCAGAATTGCATAACTGATGAAAAATAAACTTGCGCCAAGGGCATAAGCTGAATTTGAAATACCAGTCGATATTTGGAACGTTTCTTTCGCAAAACCTATATTGGCGCGATCAAGGAACGCTAATACATACATAAGTAACAAAAATGGTACAATGCGTCGTTTTGCGATGCCAATCGCATTTTCAAGCTGGTTGATTTCCATAGAGTCCTCCTAGTCTTTATCGAAATTCAATAATGTACCTGTGGTAATTCGCCCCTTGTCCTCCTCGTGTTTGTGCTGACTTCTTAGTAAAATTAAAAACTTCTGTTCGGTCGTTTGATTATAAATATCCTCGCCATCAGCCGTCGTGATTAAGCGCTCATATTTTTAGAGAATACCGGCTGATAAATCTTCACTGCATTGCTATAAAAGAGGCGTTGATTGTCTTCGGCAGAATAGGCAGAAGCGATTTTCTTGAAACCGTTAAATATATCATCAAACGAACCACATAGAGAATCTACAGGGAAATTACTGGCAAACATCGCCCTTTCTGCACCAAACATTGAAATAATTTCCTCAATTATCCAATGATTGCTTTCAACTGTCCAAGGTTTGCCATATTGGCCTAACCCCGAAATTTTCACGAAAATATTTGGACATTCTACCAAAGACTTCATCGCGTTATGCCAGCCAGCCAACCCTTCATGACTTCGATCGGAAGGCAAACCTGCATGATTGATTATGATGATTGTTTCCGGAAAATCATCGGCTAGACATTTTGCTTCCCACAAATTCCACCAAGGTGTCTGCAAATCAAAATGCAAACCGAATTTTGATAATAAACTATAGCCGCGACGCCATGTTTCATTCGACATTAAGGTACGGTTCTGCCCATCTGCTTCCCTTACGTCGCGCGGCCCACCGGGCTTGTGTCGAACACTGCGAACCAGACTGAACTCTGACTGTCGTAAAAGTGTATCTGCAACGTCAGGCTTATCAAGCCACGCTTGCGCTATGACAGCATTAGGTAACCCTTCATCATGCGCAAGCCCGGTTATATATTGCGTTTCACCAATAGGGTCATGCGGATCCCATTCAGCCTCCATATAGACTGTACCGACAACATTATGGTGGCTCGATAATTTTCGGTAGTCATCGGGTAAAAAATTTTTCTTTATTTTATCGTAATTTCCGTAGCGGAATGGAACGTCCATTCCGCCATTCAACCATGGGTGAAGATTAATTTGCAAATTCCAGAAATGCATATGACAATCTATGATGGGACCTTGGTAGACCTCCTTATATCCGGTCATTAGTGCGCTCCATTCCTGTTGAAGTGGATAAAGAGCGTGCTAATGACATAAAGGAGAGAACAGAATCCGAAGAAATAAAGCACCACCATATAACTTCCTGTCCGGTCCAGAATTTGCCCTGCAATAATCGGCACGCAAACACCACTAATGCTTCCTGCCATATTCATTATACTTCCCACTATTCCTACTTGCTCTTTGGGTGCAAATAGAACCGGAAGGCTCCAATAAAGGCTGCCAAAATAAAGGAAAAATAAAGTCGCACAGAGAATTGTGACAGCTGCCTTTATGTCGGATATGTCTGGCAAAATCATAAAACCGGCCATAACGAGAATACCGCTACCGCACAGAAGTAGTTTATAAACGAAACCGGTTTTCCAACCCATGAGCTGCAAACGATCTGCAACAAAACCGCTAACCAGAGAACCGGCCATACCAGAGAAAAACATGGCGAAAGTTGCACCGCCCAGTGCCGCTAAATCCAGTCCACGTCCTTGACTGAGATAGCTTGGCCCCCAAGTCATAATTCCGAAAACCATCATCGTCCATCCGACCCTTCCAAACAGAATGGCAATCAATGTGTTCAGCGACATATGTGAGGTCGGTTGTGATACGTCTGCCCCGTCTTCCGCCTGATTTTCGATAATTGCTAATTCCGCCTCATTGACCGAAGGATGTTCGGTGGGGCTATTACGGAAAAAATGCCAGGCAATATAGCCCAGACATGCCGTAACAATACCGACAATGATAAAAGTAAGACGCCATGATCCCAAAAGCAAAATCATATAAGAGATCAGTAACCCGCCGATAGCAGCACCAAACGGACCACCACTATCGACAATTGCAGAGCCACGCGCATGTTCTTTCGCGGAAAGCCAGGTAGCATTCAATTTTGCAGCCGCCGGAAAAAGAGGAGCTTCCATCGCACCAAGGCCTATTCGCGTGAATAACAGGCTTTTTCCCCCTATTGCAGCTCCGGCAATAGCCTGAAAAATCCCCCAACCTACTGTCGAACACGTCATGATCAAACGTGGACCAAAACGATCGACCAACCATCCTCCCGGCAACTGCCCCAAGGCATAACTCCAGAAAAATGCGCTTAGAATAACCCCCTTAAAAGTATCTGATAGGTCAAACTCTTCTCCGATCAAAGGTATCGCAACTGAAAGCGCTGTCCGATCAATGAAATTGACAACAACCAGAATAAATACGACCAGAAAAAGTTTCCAACGCACCTTTGTAGCTCTGGTGGCATCTTCTGATGTCAATATTTTTATTTCCTCGGTTTTTGTGCCCAACTCATCCATTTATCATCCTCCTCCGACAGATAGAGATGTAGAAAAGCCGGACCACTTGACGTAGCAATCCGGCTTGTCGCTATTTCATTCCAATATGTTGAATTCACTCAAATATTCATCCGATATTTCAATACCGAGGCCAGCGACGTCGTCACTGAGTTGCAAATAGCCATTTTCCGGTTTCGGATCGCCTTTAAAAATGTAATAAAATAACTCGTTACCAACTTCGACATCGAATACAGGGAAAAACTCCGACATTGGAGAGGCCGTTGTCGACATTGTCAGGTGATAATTATGCATCTGACCGGCATGTGGAATAACCGGAACCGACCAAGCTTCCGCAATAGCGTTTACTTTACGTGCAGCCGTAAATCCGCCTACCCGATTGGTATCATATTGGATAACGTCAACGGCGTGTCTGGCGACAAGATCTTTAAAACCATATTGGGTAAATTCATGCTCTCCGCCGGATATCGGCATAATATTCATTTTCTTGAGTTCGATATAGCCTTCGATGTCGTCGGCAATAACAGGCTCTTCCAACCAACGAAGGTTGAATTCTGCCAGAAGAGGCAACATGCGGCGCGCATATTCAAGCGTCCACCCCATATAACATTCAACCATGATATCAACGTTGTCGCCGACCAGTTCGCGCAGAGCACGCACTTGACGAATGTTCTTTTGCATTCCCTCCGGTCCATCTTTCGGGCCGTAGCCGAAACGCATTTTCATGGCAGTAAATCCCTGATCGAGATAAGATTGTGCCTCAGCGAGAAATGCATCTAGATTATCATTGGCGTAAAGTTTTGAGGCATAGCACCAGATTTTCTCTTTCGTGCGTCCCCCAAGAAGCTTGAAAACAGGTTTGTTGACGGCTTTCCCCATAATATCCCAAATAGCGATATCGATCGCCGATATTGCCACCATACCGATACCTTTGCGCCCCCAAGCATGAGTTTGCCGGTACATTTTTTGCCAGATATATTCGTTGTCAAAGGGGTCTTCACCAATAACGATTGGGGCCAGATAATTGTCGATGATTGCCTTCGTTGCCCGCGGTGCCAATGCCGCGTCACCAATACCGACAATACCATTATCGGTTTCAATTTCGACTACCAGCCAGCCATGAAAGCGAAAAGACCCCATAGCGTCTCCGCGTTCATAAAGAATATCGGTGGCATTGGTACAAAAATGAGCTTGCGGAGGAACAACTTTGCCCTTCCATTCAAAAACCCGTGTACGAACTTTTGTAATTTTCATGATTGTAAACCTCTGTTTTCATTGACAAAATAAGATTTAATAGGTCGGGTTTCGCAATCGGCTCCCATAACAAGATTAGCCGGAATTCTAATTGCCGAAAAAAAGACCAAACTATAAATTAGCCAATTGGCTGTTTGATTGACGTTGAAGAAAAAGCTGGAAGAAATAACACCAGCTAATGAAAATGCAGCATTCGTCTGACCATTCACAAAGCCGACGTGTTTTGATGCGATATCCAAAGGAACGGTTAAAATCCCACCGATCGGAAATCGAATAACGTTAAAAGAAAAATAAGTTAAAATGGCCGCGAAAAATGCGAGCAGCAATACATTTACCAATTTTTGGCGTGGATGTATTACAATTGAAAAACACGTAGTGATAACTTTACCGCATAGGATAAAAACAGCGCCTATTTTCTTCCATATCCGAAAATTGTTCAACGCATTGAAAAGTTTTCGGGATTGGACTCTAAAAAATAGGTCCCTATTTATTAAACACACTATTCCGATCAACAGCAACAAACTGAGAGATTGGAAAAGAAAAGCAGTTAATAAAGCAGCTGCACTCCCTAAAAGGACACAAATAAAAAGAACATTGTGTGCGTGGAATTCGTCAATATATTTTCTATTGAAACCCTGAAAAACGCAGCCGGAATAAACGAAAATCGAAATAAATAGAAATAGTTTATCGTCATAGAAATTGAAGCCACCTTCTATGTTTTTAAAAGATAGACAAACCACTCCAATATAAAAAGCAATTGAAAATATTACCGCGTATAAAATTGCGCATAATTTGCTATGCGTCGAATGAGACAGCAAGATAAAATTTTTTAACGAATATTCTGAATTTTCACCCAAAACGATATCTCCTCTCATATCATTTTATTATTGTTTTTTCAGATTTATTCGCTGCCTTGGCAGCTGTCCTAGAGGGTTATTCGCTAAGTCCGCATTCGCCCGCTTGAAAATGTTTGGGTAAAATCATTTCCCGAACAATGTCTTGACCTCTCACAAAGCGGCTTTAACGACCGCTCTGAGAGAATTATAAATTAAAGTTTTTTGAATGCTTCCCGCGCTCTACGACTGCGCAATCCCATACGTTTGGCTATTTCGAATGCCTGTCTCGTTGCCCCGACATTTGCGGTACCGGTTCCGGCAATATCGAACGCTGTTCCATGCGCTGGTGTCGTGATTGGAATAGGCAAACCACCATGGATAGTCACGCCGCGGTTAAATCCCATCAACTTGATCGCAATTTGCCCCTGATCGTGATACATCGTCAGCACAGCATCAAAAGCACGGTTATCGCCCTGAACTTTTAAGAAGATTGTGTCTGACGGATAGGGGCCGTGTGCGTCCACTCCTTGCGAAACAGCCTCCTCCACGGCTGGTGCTATAATGTCAATCTCTTCTCTTCCGAAAGAACCGTTGTCACCATTATGCGGGTTAAGTCCACATACACCGATGCGCGGCTTGGCAATACCATTCAATATCATTGCGTGATTGATGAGATGAATAAACTCGATAATCCGGTCTTTCGTTATTAATGAAGGAACCTCTTTAAGAGCCACGTGCGAAGTAACACGAGCGGTCCAAAGATTATCCAATGCATTAAATTCGCAAAAAGGCCCATCATAACGAAGATAATCAGCAAACCAATGTAACTCGTCGCTAAACTTCATACCCGCAAGATGCAAAGAAGTTTTATTCAAAGGAGCAAAAAGCACAGCGTCTACAATATTATTTTTTGCAAGATCCAAGGCTTTAGCAAGTGTCCCCAAGGCATATTGCCCTCCTTGAACACTTGCTTCATTGCGTACAAATTCCCCCGCTACTCCTGCTCTTTCTTCAAAAAATAAAGGTCGAGAAGAATTAAACCGAATATCTTCAAGATTTCCAATTTCTTCAACAGGAACATCAACATTGGCAATTTCTTGCCCATGATCGAATTCGCTCCGATCCCCAATTAAAATAATATCAGAGCTTCCTGTTACTTCATGGTCGGCCAATAACTTCGAAATGAGCTCTGGCCCTACTCCCGCCGGGTCCCCCAATACCATTGCGATGCGCGGCTTATCGCTTATGCTCATCACTACGTCCTCATCCAATATCCGTTTTAATTAACTAAGCATAGAGTTGTTATAACTGTCTAATGAAAATACACTATATATATATTCCTTTTTTGCATATATCATTGTTAGATATAAATTCTGTTTTTCGGAATCCGGAAAAATTTTTCAGTGGAGCTAAAATGATCATTTCATCGGTCAATACATTATTAAACAGATTACGCTTTCGCCATTTGAGACTGATAACTGCACTTGATGACTATAAGTCGATACGTAAAGCAGCTGAAAGTCTGGGCATGACACAGCCTTCTGCAACCAAAATTCTCAAGGAAGTTGAAGATATCGTTGGCGTTGAATTGTTCGAAAGGTTGTCTCGCGGCGTAGCGCCTACAGATTACGGTAAAACGTTTATACGTTACGCAAGAATGTTATTTTCTGAAGTGAACAGCATGCGAGACGAACTGGCCGCCTATAACACGGGAAATATGGGAAATGTGTCGATCGGCGTTGTCCCTGCTTTATGCGCCGGATTACTGACACAGACAGTTAAACAGCTTAAAGAAAAGCATCCTCAACTCTCTTTGAAAATATTAATCAATACCAGTGATATACTGGTGAAGTCGTTACTGAATGAAGATGTAGAAATCGTTGTCGGACGTATTCCAAATAATGAGCGCATTAACGAACTGACTTTCGAGCCGTTAGGCGAAGAAACATTGTGTATAATATGTAACAAACACCATCCACTAACGGCAAAATCGAAGTTGTCGTGGAAAGATCTTGTGGACCAGACATGGATTATACAGCCCCATCCAAGTCCAATGCGTCGCGTAATAAATGAAGTTTTCCACAATGAGAGACTGACTTTCCCTACCAGCATTGTTGAAACATCTTCAATGATGACCTTACTGTCTTTCATAAAACATACGGGTATGGTTGCTATTTTACCAATCAATGTCATCGAACAATATGCGGGACACGAATTCTACCATATTTTGCCGCTCCACATTGGACCCCGCCTACCTCCGTTCGGCATCATTTTACGTCATGATCGTATCATTTCCCCCTCAATGAAAACTTTTTTGGATCAGCTGAAAACGGAAGCCAATACAAGTTTACGACACACGATTAGTTGATTGGGCATAACATCTATGATTGACAAATAAAAAACGTTGAGGTTTAATTCCGATATATTAACATCATTCCGATATTTCGGATTTTAGATGAAAATCATAATCTGAAAGTAATTTATAATGAGAACAGTACCGGCACTTGATCGGGGATTGCGCATTCTGGAATTTTTGGCCAGTCAACCAAAACCTGTTCGGGTTACAAAGTTGATCGAAGAACTTGGCATTCCGCGAAGTGCTATGTACGAATTGTTGAATACATTGAGCCAACACCGCATGCTTGTTCAAAGCGACATAGGTGAGTTCTCGCTCGGCCCGGCCAATATGATGTTGGGCGGAGCTTATCAAAGCCGGATCGATTTTGATGTAATAGCCGGTGAAATAGCACGCAAGCTTGAACAGGAAATAGACGAAACGGTGCAAGTCGGACGCCTCGATGGGCGTTTTGTCTTTTATGTAGCAAAAGCTGAATCTTCTCAGCGCGTACGTCTCATTTCCTCCATCGGGGCACGTTTACCGGCTCATTGTACAGCACTCGGCAAAATGCTTCTTGCCTATCTACCGGAAGATAGTTTTGAAACTTTGTTTCGGGATGTAGTCCTGGAACAACTTACCAACCGTTCGATTAGCGATTTATCTATATTGCGCCAACAATTGAATACGGTCCGTAACGAAGATATCGCCTTCGAAATAAGTGAATCAAATATTGATGTCTATTGCATGTCGACCCCGGTGCGTAATTCGGAAGGTAAAGTCATTGCAGCTATCAGTATTTCTCTCCCCGTCAGTCGAGCCGTTGAAAGTCATTTGCATCGATTACAAAACGCAATCCGGCAAGCCAGTATCGAGTTCTCCTTTCGTTTGGGATGGTCTGAAGCTCATCAGGATAACACTTAAGATAAGGATTTAAGCATGAAAATACCCCGTGATAATACACGTTATAAGGGAGTTTTCCCTGTAGTTCCGACTATTTTTGACAAATCCGGCAATCTTGATCTTGATGGACAACATCGTTGTCTTGATTTTATGATCGATTGCGGTTGCCATGGACTTTGTATTTTAGCCAATTTTTCCGAGCAATTTGTGCTATCCGATAATGAAAGAGAAATACTGACGAAAGATATACTTGAATATGTTGCCGGACGGGTTCCTGTCATTGTCACGACCACGCATTTCAGTACAAAAATATGTGCAGAGCGCAGTCGACAGGCAGAGCAATTCGGTGCGTCAATGGTCATGATCATGCCACCCTATCACGGGGCGACATTACGCGTCTCACCAGAACAGATTTTCGAATTTTATAAAGCTATTTCGGACGCCATATCCATTCCGATTATGATACAGGATGCTCCGATGAGCGGAACTTTCCTTTCGGTGCCGCTTCTGGTGCAAATGGCAAAAGAACTGGAAAATATATCCTATTTCAAAATCGAAACGCCACAAGCTGCCAATAAATTGCGTCAATTAATTGCAGAAGGTGGTAAGTACATTGAAGGCCCCTTTGATGGTGAAGAAGGAATTACTCTTCTTTCTGATCTCAGAGCCGGTGCAAAAGGGGCTATGACGGGTGGCGGCTATGTTGATGGCATAAGACAGGTGTTCGATCCCTTTATGGAAGGAAATCTTGAAAAAGCAAAAAGCGCATATATGCGGTGGTTACCGCTTATAAATCTCGAGAACCGCCAAGGAAGTTTCGCAACAGCAAAAATACTGATGAAAGAAGGCGGGATAATCCATCATGATGGATTACGGGCGCCGTTACGACCAGTGTCTGCAGAAATCCGCTCCGAAATACTGGAAATGGCAAAACAACTTGATGTTTTAGCACTTCGTTGGGCGCGTTAATTCCATATCGTGTTCGCGCATCACATTAGTTTGTAACAGCAAAAGACAACTCATATATTTGGAATTTAAAATATCTATAATATATTAACGGAGGGAGAAGTGATTTTTGGCGACTGTGTGAACGCGGATTGCCGTTACAAAAATCCTACTGGTGAAAGGCACCATACCCCTTCAATGATTATTCCCGAGTACCTCGTTTGGCGTGGTTGGGAAATGGCAAAAAACAGATAAGGAGTCGCCACAATGAATATTACCGGTGAATTACTCATCAATGGATCGTCACATATGGGCAAAGATGGTCAGTTTCAGGCTATCGAAGCCGCAACCGGAAAATTTTTGCCCGGAACATTCGGTGGTGCCACCCTGGAAGACCTTGCACAAGCCACCGAAGCCGCATGGAAAGCATTTCCCGTCTATCGTGAGACAGATCTTGAGAAACGTGCCGTTTTTTTGGAAAAAATTGCCGAGCTCATTGCAGCAACCGGAGATGAACTCATTGCACGCACAATGGCAGAAACTGGCCTTCCAAAAGCCCGTCTCGAAGGGGAACGCATGCGTACTGTAAATCAATTAAAAATGTTCGCACGGGAAGTACGATCAGCTCATTTTATTGATCGGCGTGATGATCCGGCAGATTTGAGCCGAAAACCCCAAGCAAAACCGGGTTTGATATTCCGTAATATCGGAATTGGACCCGTTGCCGTTTTTGGAGCTTCAAATTTTCCTTATGCATTTTCTGTCGCTGGCGGCGATACTGCTGCTGCTTTAGCAGCCGGCTGTCCGGTTATTGTCAAAGCCCACTCTGCCCACCCGGGTACTTCGGAAGTTATAGGACGTTGCGTACAACAAGCCGTTGCGGACTGTCATATGCCGGCTGGTACTTTTGCTCTATTGCAAACAACAGAACGGGAAATCGCGCAAAAACTCGTTGCAGACCCACATATCCGTGCTGTCGGTTTCACCGGTTCACGTAAAGGTGGCCTTGCTTTTATGGATATTGCCGCAAAACGTAAACAACCAATTCCTGTTTACGCTGAAATGAGCAGCATCAATCCGGTATTGTTGTTGCCTGGAGCACTGGAAGGACGTGGAAGCGAAATTGGTACGTCTTTTATCAGCTCTCTATGCATGGGAGCAGGCCAGTTTTGTACAAATCCGGGTTTGGTTTTGGCTATTGTCGGGAAAGGATATGACACATTTTTAAATAGCGCACGAGAGGCTACAAAGGCAGCCGCTCCGCAAACAATGCTCACACCACACATAGCGAAAGCTTATCGCGATGGTGTAGAACAATTGGAAAACAATGCCAAAGTAACGACAATTGCCCGCGGTAAACAGGGCAGCGAATATGAGTGTCAAGCGGCACTTTTTGAAGTTTCTGCATCGGACTTTATCAGAGATCAACGCCTGTCAGATGAAGTTTTCGGTTCATCAAGCCTCATTGTCAAATGTAATGACAAACATGATCTTATTAGAGTTTTGGAGGCTCTCGAAGGTCAATTGACAATCGCCATACATCTGGCCAACTCCGATAACGCTCTGGCCAATGAATTGATTCCACTGCTCGAAATTATGGCCGGACGACTTTTGATCAATGGGTTCGGCACAGGCGTCGAAGTATCGCCTGCTATGGTTCATGGTGGACCATTCCCGTCAACCTCTGATGGAAAGTCAACATCGGTCGGCACGGCCGCGATCTATCGTTTCTTGCGCCCCGTTTGCTACCAAGATTTTTCTGACAATATTCTGCCTCCTCTTTTGAAATGAGGAGCGTTTTTCTAGCTGATCTAGTAATTTAAAAGAAACATAAAAGAGCCTTTTGTAAATTTTTACAAAAGGCCCTTTTTTTCATATGTTTTTGACAAACACATTTCAGATTATAGATTCAAAACCTTCAAACTTTGGGCCATGAGCATAAAATTCACTCACCTCGCCTGCATTTTTATGTGCATCTCTGAACTGTTCGGATTTCGTCCAGCGAATAAAATCTTCTTTCGATTTCCAAACGGTATGAGATGCATATAATATATAATCGTCAGAATTATCTGTGTCGCAACGTAATAATTGGAATTCGACAAACCCGGGCAACTCCGCCAAGCGGGAACGACGATCTTTCCACCTTCTTTCGAAGTCTTGTTCTTTTGACTTGAAAACGGTGAAACGATTCATTGCAATGTACATCTTGAGTGCTCCTTTTTACAAAAACATGTCCACTTCTCTATTCAGTAAAAAGGGTATTGGCAATATTCTTTACCATTTTTGTCATATTTTTAATCCACGAACTGCAATCGCATCTCATATATCCTGCTATAGGTAAAATTTATCCGAAATCACGTGATGTAACCCTATCTATCTAAAAATAATTTTTCATTATTTTTTTCAATTAAATAAATAAAATACAAATATCGGTATTAAAAATAATATATTACATGCACGAATCAACTTATTCTTATGCCATTAT
>CAMLLT010000040.1 GCA_946480935.1 uncultured Bartonella sp.
CGAATTTGTCCCAATAGGCAATATTGAGATGTTCGGCATACCATTGCGGGATAACGTAATAATTCCACAACAAAACCCGGTCGAGAGCACGCGTTGCAGCAACGAGTTCCTCACGATCTTTTGCATAGATGACACGTTCGATGAGTTTGTCGACAGCCGGATTTTTAATTCCCGCAACATTATAGCTTCCCTGCCGGTCAGCAGCTTTCGAGCCCCAATATTCCAATTGTTCATTGCCGGGGGAATCGCTTTGGCCGATAACCTTGATGACAAGATCGAAATCGAAATTCGCTTCGCGATTTTGATATTGTGATGCGTCGACAACGCGCATGGATGCATCAATTCCCAAACGTTGAAGATTGGCTATAAAAGGTGCTGTTGCGCGCTCGAATGCCATGTCACTCAGCATCACTTCCAATGTGAAAACTTCACCATTTTTATTGACAAGCCGGTTCTGCTCCAGATGCCAACCGGCTTCATTCAACAAACGCATGGCTTCTGTCAGATAGCGCCTTGATGAATCGGGCTTGTCATAAACGGGGTTGGAAAAGGGTGTGGTAAAGACTTCGGCCGGCACTTCATCTTTAACCGTTTCAAGAATTTCAAGTTCCTTCCCCTGCGGCAAACCTTTTGCCGCCAGATCAAGCCCGTCAAAATAGCTTGAGATCCGATGATAATCATTAAAAAACAACGATTTATTGAGAGACTCGAAATCAAAAGCGAGGTTGAGTGCCTGACGCACGCGCCGGTCGGCAAATTGCGGGCGGCGGGTATTGATAAAGAATCCTTGCATACGTCCCGAGCCGTGAAAGGCGAAACTGCGCCTGATAACTTGCCCGTTTTTGACCGCAGGAAAATCATAGCTCTGGTTCCAGCGCTGGATACGGTTTTCCAAATTCCAGTCGACGAGATTACCTTTTTTGAAAGCTTCCCATGCAGCGTTCGGATCAAGAAAATAGCTATAATGCTCTTTATCGAAATTGAACCGCCCACGATTGACAGGAAGATCGGCTGCCCAATAATTTTTAACCCTTTTCCACGTGATCGATTTTCCGGCTATAAAACTTTCAACCTCGTAAGGCCCTGATCCCAAAGGTATTTCGAGAGTTGGGGCAGTGATATCCCGTTTTTTACCTGTTGCATCGGTCCCCTCCCACCAATGTTGAGGCAGAACCGGCATTTGCCCCATCACATAAGGGAGTTCGCGATTGCCTTTTTCTTGAAACACAAAGGTGACTTCATTTTCACCGGTTTTTTCGGCTTTTTTGACCGAATGATAATAATTGTTGAAAAATGGCGAATTGCTTTTCAAAACATTGAAGCTCCACACCACATCCTCGACAGTAATGGGGCGACCATCATGCCATCGGGCTTTTTTGTTCAAGCGGAATTTTACCCACGAAAAATCGTCCGGATATTGTGCAGCCTCGGCAATAAGGGGATAGTTGACCGACGTTTCTTCGGTCGAAGGTGCCATCAGTGTATCATATTGTTCCCCGCCGCCGCGGGAAGAAAAACCCGCTGCAGGTGTACCTGTAACAATATAGGGGTTGAAACTATTGAATGTGCCGGTGCGACTATCGTTAAAAGTGCCGCCTTTGGGCGCATTCACATTGACATAATCATAATGGGTAAAATTGTCGCCATATTTGGGTTCAACTCCCAGAGACAGGCTCGTGCGCCACTCGGGATCGGCGATAGCTATACTGTTAAGGGCGAAAAAGAGACAAAAAGCCAATCCGAGTTTCATCAAATCCCCAATCGATTTCAATATAGCCAATAGAAAACAGATTTTATTGATTGTTATTCTTAAGGGTTTAAATGTGGCAATTCAACCGGCTCATCGGAAAGACTACGCAAATAAAGAATAAGATCGGCTCTGTCTTTCTCGTCTTTCACACCGTTAAAAGCCATGGCAGTTCCGGGAATATATTTACGCGGGGAAGCAAGATAGGCGTCAAGCGTTGCAAAGTCCCATGTCTTGCCATTTTCTGCCCGCATGGCGCGCGAATAGGTGTATTCGGAAACGGAAGCAAATGGCCTTCCCACTATTCCATATAAAGGTGGGCCGACGCGTGCAGGGCCATTTTTTGCCGGTGTATGACATAAACCGCATTGGCCGAATACTTTGCGGCCATTTTCAATATCGGCCTGTTGAAGCCTTTCCGCGAGTGATATTTGTTGTTTCGGCTCTGCCTTTTCGGTAACCGGTGCTTCTTCACCGTTGATTGAATAAACAATTTTTGCCGGTTGCTGGTGGTTATAAACAAGGTCACTGCCATAAACGATTAGAAAAAGAAAAACAGCCCAGAGAAGACAGGCGGCAATAAGGTCGTTGACAGTGGATACCTTCATAAAAAATTCGGTCGCTTAAATTTTATAGATGTTGAAAATTTAAGTCTTTTGCGTCATCAACGCAACATCTATAAATCGGATAGAATAAACTGGGATAATAATCTTCAGGACGATGATGATGGCTTTTTCTACTCTTATACTTATTCCTGCCCGCATGTCTTCAACACGACTTCCCGGAAAGCCTCTGGCCGATATTGCCGGAAAGCCGATGATTGTTCATGTTGCCGAACGCGCCAATAAGGCAAATCTCGGCAGGGTGGTTGTTGCAACCGACCATGAAGACGTTGCCAATGCTGTCAAGGCGCATGGAATGGAAGCTGTCATGACACGTCCCGACCACCAATCGGGTTCCGATCGCATCTATGAAGCATTAACGCTTCTTGATCCCGATAACCGTTTTGATGTCATTGTCAATGTGCAAGGTGATTTGCCAACAATTGCGCCGCATGAAATTGCCGCAGCATTGGAGCCACTTGAAAACCCTGAAACGGATATTGCCACTTTGGGGGCCGAAATTTCGGTTGAAGAGGAAAAGTTCAATCCGAATGTGGTGAAGATCGTTGGTTCGCCGATCGGAAAAACCAGATTGCGCGCCCTTTATTTTACCCGCGCCACAGCACCTTATGGCAAGGGGCCGCTTTACCACCATATCGGCCTTTATGCCTATAAACGTAAAGCACTTCAACGTTTTGTCTCGTTACAACCTTCCTATCTTGAAAAGCGGGAAAGCCTTGAACAATTGCGTGCACTTGAAGCAGGTATGCGCATTGATGCGGAAATTATCGAAACTGTGCCTTTAGGGGTTGATACAATTGAAGATCTCGAACACGCAAGAGAAATGATCGGGGCGGGAAAATGACAAAAACCAATAAAATAGCGTTCCAAGGTGATTACGGCGCCAATTCCGACACAGCATGTCGCAATATGTTTCCCGAAATGGAGCCTTTGCCGTGTACGACATTTGAAGATGCTTTGCATGCGGTTGAGAGCGGAGAAGCCGATCTTGGCATGATTCCGATTGAAAACACGCTTGCCGGTCGTGTTGCCGATATTCACCATTTGTTGCCGCAAACAAAACTCTTCATCATCGGCGAATATTTTTTACCAATCCATTTTGAATTGATGGTTCTGCCAGGTGTCAAACGTGAAGAGATAAAATCTATCCATAGCCACATCCATGCATTGGGACAATGCCGCAAGATTATCCGCGACAATCATTGGCAAGCGGTCGTTTCATCCGACACGGCGGGTGCTGCCAAATTTATCAAACAGGCAGGTGACCGCACACAGGCAGCCCTTGCACCAAAACTTGCAGCCAAACTTTACGGTCTGGATATCATTGAAGAAAATGTCGAAGACTCGGAAAATAATGTAACGCGCTTTGTTATCCTCTCGCGGGAAGAGAAACGCGCACCAAAACCCGAAAACGGCGAAAAGGTCGTGACCAGTTTTCTTTTCCGTGTTCGCAACGTTCCGGCAGCACTTTATAAAGCCATGGGAGGTTTTGCGACCAATGGCGTCAACATGACCAAGCTTGAAAGCTATCAGGTTGGCGGCACATTCAATGCGACACAATTTTTTGCCGATATTGAAGGCCACCCCGATCAGCCGATGGTGCGCCTTGCTCTGGAAGAATTGGGCTTCTTCTCGACCAAGGTGAGAATAGTCGGTGTCTATCCGGCAAGTCCTGTCCGCGACACGAAAATTTATGGGTGAGGTTCACCGGCTTAGCCGGACGGTGCTCTTAAATCACAGAAATCGGCAGAAATTTGCCGATTGTTATTTGTGCGTTTCAAGCATGAATTTTCAGCCGGACTTTTATCCTGCTTATGGCAAGTCATAATATTTGAGGGTTGACGACAATCGGGTGAGAATTTTTCGTCCATAATGATGAAGGTTAGAGAATGGCCGCTCTCAAGGCTTGAGATCAACAAACGTGGTTTTTGTATTTTCGGTCCGGTCGAAGCAATGGGTTCAGAACGGATGAGACAAGCTGTTCAACACGAAAAACCACAAGCGGATAATTTTGAGGCACTCGGTTAAATGATATAGCGGCGCTTTTCAAAACTCACAAAAACCACCGCCACCAAAAGCCATATCCTAGTCGATAAACTTCTTTTCCAGCCATTCCCTTATCAAAAAATTGGCAATTGCTGCGCGGGGTGGCAAATGCAGGCCTTGTTCATGGCGACCGGCCATCATGAGTGCTACTTCCTGACGGGTAAACCAGCGCCCGTCTTCCATCTCGTCATAGCCGATGGTAATCTTGTCGTCGAGCGCTTCGGCATGACAACCGAGCATCAAAGAATGCGGAAACGGCCAAGGTTGGGAAGCAATATAGACCACCTTGCCCACCGGTATTCCCATTTCCTCGCGTGTTTCCCGACGCACCGCCATTTCCAATGTCTCCCCCTGTTCGACAAAACCGGCAAGGCAGGAATAACGCCCCTTTTCAAAGCTCGGTGTGCGGGCAAGAAGGCACTTGTCCCCAAAATGGACAAGCATGATGGCAACCGGATCTGTTCGCGGAAAATGCTCGGTTCCGCAAGCCGTGCAGATGCGCTTTGCACCGCCTGCCGCAATACGGCTGGGCTTGCCGCAACGCGAACAAAAGCGGTTATTTTTGTGCCACATGAGCAATGAATAGGCTTGTGCGAGAACACCCGATTGCGTCTGGCTGAAAAGTGCGCGGCTATAGGCTTCCCTCAACCCCACCTGATTGAATGGTGAAGGGGGTTGACCGGCAAATTCTTCAACCGGCAAAGCAATAACCGGATTTTCATCTTCCCAACCAAGCAGGCAGGCTTCTTCCCATTGCGGCTTGAATAGCTCTAACGATTTTTCATCAAGATAGAGATCGGCTATCCCTTTAACATTCCGATAGACGATTGAAAAACCGTTGAGCACAATAAAATGCGCATGATGGTTTTTCTGTTCGGCAACAATAGTATCCGTACGCTTTTCAAGCTGACGGTTGATAGGGTTTCCGATAAATGCAATTGCAGAAGATGTCATATTCAATCCAGCCTTAATTCAATCCAGCCTCAGTTGCAGCTTACGAATAAGCTTGCGAGCGGCTTCATCGCTATAGGGAACGGGTTCTCCATATCCCCAGACCGTTTTCGGCCAATTTATATCGCCTTCGTTACGGGCAATAATGTGCACATGGAGTTGTCGTACGATATTGCCGATAGCGGCTGTGTTGACTTTATCGCATCCGGTGATGGCTTCAAGTGCTACAGCAACCTCGTTTATTTCGGCAATAAGAACCTGTTCATCGTCGACGGAAAGATGATGTATTTCTTCCGCTCCGGCAATGCGGGGGACGACAATAAGCCATGGCCAACGAGAATCATTCATGAGCCGGACATCGGATAAGGCAAGCCCGACAATAAAAAAACTGTCTTTTTCCAAACGTGGATTAAGTTTAAATGGCTGTTGCAACGTATTTATCTCCATGTTTTTCGTTTCACGACTTGCTTTTTTGTTTCAAATTAGCGATATGAACGCCGGGAGGTTGGTGGTGGACGAGCCACTCGCCAACCGGGTCAGGTCCGGAAGGAAGCAGCCCTAACGAGCTTCGGCACGGGTCACAGTGCCAGCCTCCCACTCATTATACCAATCACATCTTATTCAGGTCACGTCTTGTTTATCGGAAAATTCGGGCAATGGCGTTTTGAAAAATTCCCTAAACTGTCGAAAATCCCCACCTGAAATCCTATATTTAACACAATTGGTTGACGCAGACGCCGTCAAAGTCCACATTCAGGAAAATCACATTTCGGAAACTGGAAGAACACATGAAAAGCACTGAGGCAGAGACAGGTTATCGCGTTCTCGCCCGAAAATATCGGCCGCAAAATTTTTCCGACCTTATCGGTCAGGAGCCGATGGTGCGCACACTCACAAACGCATTCGATAGTGGACGGATACCGCAAGCATGGATGTTGACTGGCGTTCGTGGCGTAGGAAAAACCACGACAGCCCGCATCCTTGCGCGTGCACTCAATTACAAGACAGACACAATCGATAAACCGACAATCCATATGGACAAGCTCGGCGAACATTGTAAGGCTATTATGGAAGGCCGGCACGTCGACGTGATCGAAATGGATGCGGCATCCCATACCGGTATTGATGATATAAGAGAAATCATTGAACAGGTGCGCTATCGTCCGGTTGCAGCTCGTTTCAAAGTCTACATTATCGACGAAGTCCATATGCTTTCGACGCAGGCCTTCAATGGCCTGTTAAAAACGCTGGAAGAACCACCCCCGCATGTAAAATTCATTTTTGCCACAACAGAAATCCGCAAAGTTCCGGTGACTGTCTTGTCGCGTTGCCAACGCTATAATTTGCGGCGCGTTGATTCAAATGTGCTGGCAGCTCATTTGAGAAAAATCTCCGATCTTGAAAAAATCGAGGCCGAAGACAGTGCTCTTGCTTTGATTGCCCGTGCCGGAGAAGGTTCTGTTCGCGATGCGCTTTCAATACTCGATCAGGCGATTGCCCATGGTGGCGGCAAAGTCGATGCTGATTCTGTGCGTACCATGTTGGGGCTTGCCGACCGCACGCGTATTATCGACCTTTTTGAAATGATTATGAAAGGCGATGTTGCCGGCGCTTTAAAAGAATTTCGCGATCAATATGACGGTGGAGCCGACCCGCTTGTTATTTTGAACGAGCTTGCCGATTTCAACCATCTGGTGACGAGACTGCGTTTTACGCCCGAAATTGCCGATGATATTTCGCTCATTGAAGAAGAGCGCGAACGCGGGCTTGATTTTTCCAAAAAACTGTCTGTGCGCGTTCTCTCAAGTACCTGGCAAATGCTTCTTAAAGGTACTCAGGAGGTTGATTCGGCTGCAAGTCCGATTGATGCTGCCGAAATGCTTTTGATCCGGCTCACCCATGCGGCCGACTTGCCAACGCTTGACGAGGCGCTGAAAGCCCTTGGCGAGGGAAAGCCTGCTATCAAACTTCCACCAAGTTCCGATGGGGCACAAGGCAAAGATGATTCGCACGATGTGAGCGGCAATTCCGGAAAAAGCAGTGCCAATTCCGGAAAAAATATCATGGAAGAAAAATCCGCAACAAAAAATGTGTTGGCGGGTAATTCGACCGGCAGTGACAATGCTTATTCAACGGGAACTCATGAAACTGCCCGTGCAGAGATTGATAATAGCTCTCGCAATAACGCCGTGGCGGAACAGAAGAATTTGCAAAGCCCTTCCCCGCAAAAAGCACCAACCATGCAATTGGTGAGCACGTCTTCGGCCGCATTGGAGCCGGACGAGCAGGTTTCGCAACCCCTCGAAAGAAATAACGAAACAGCGGAAGAGAACAGCGAACCGGCAGTAAACAGGGTTATTCTTCATTCCTTGCAAGATGTTGTCGATCTTGCCGACAAGCATAATGACATGCAATTCAAACTTCTGGTCAAGGAATTTGTGCGTCCCGTTTCGTTTCGCCAAGGCCGTATCGAATTTGAACCAGCTGAAGGTATGCCTCGCTTTTTTGCCCATGACATGGCTAAAATGCTCAGAGAATGGACAGGCGAACGCTGGACAGTGACTGTCGTCAACGAGGGCGGCGGATTGACTTTGCGTGAAGAGGATGAAAAAGCCCATCAGGCACTTCTATCGGACGCCGAAGCCGACCCCGATATTGCCAAAATTTTGAGATATTTCCCCGGTTCAAAAATTGTCGATGTGCGTGTCAATCGATCCGACGACAGTCTTGATTTGACCAATAATGGCGATATGACTGATGAAGACGACGAAAACGATCAAGGAGAATAAACCCCATGCGTGACATGATGGGCATGATGAAAAAAGCCAAGGAAATGCAGGCAAAAATGCAGGCCATGCAGGATGAAATGGCAAATATTCAGGAAACGGGAACGTCTGGCGGTGGTCTGGTCAGCGTGACTTTGACCGGTCAGGGAACCATTTCTGCAATCAAGATTGATCCTTCACTGGTAAAACCCGATGAAGTTGAAATTCTCGAAGACCTGATTATGGCTGCCCATAATGAAGCCAAAGCGAAAATTGAAAACACAATGGCTGAAAAAACCAAGGAAATTACCGCCGGTCTACCAATACCTCCCGGCTTCAAACTGCCATTCTGATTTGTGTTTCCTTCGGTTACCGACTTTTAAAACCGGTAGAGAAGACAAGAAACAAAAGACATTTCAAAAAGCTCGTTGTGTGGAAGCACAAGGGCTTTTGTTTTTCATTAAACAACATTCGGCTAAATGCCTATCCGCTTTGTTCAAAGCTCGATAAATCCGTTTTCATGCATTCGCTTACACGGATATAAAAATTACACTTTGAATAATGGGAGCGTGATAAATATGGCTTTTGCCGCTCGCAAATAGTGATAATGAAAACAGATCATCAACCGGTATCAAGCCGGATTGTAAAAAGAATCGGAGTAATGAAGACGTGTGATGAAGAGGCGGGAACAATTGTTATTTCAAAACAATCGGTTTTTAAACTCCATGCTTTTGTTGTAACTATGGGAAAATAATCTTCATATCAAAAGATGGTATATCCGTTACATCGAATTCAAAAACTGGCAATTCAATAACTGGTAATTCAATAACTGGCATTTTCCAGAAGTTTGCATATATATTTTTAAAAGAGTTCGTCCATGTCAAAGCATCTTGCGGGTCCCGAAATAGAAAAGCTCATCCAGCTTCTTGCACGTGTTCCAGGTCTTGGGCCACGTTCGGCAAGAAGGGCTGCACTTTTCCTGATTAAAAAAAAGGAAGTTTTGTTAAAGCCTCTGGGTCTTGCCATGCAGGATGCCGCTGAAAAAATTCGTATTTGTTCGGTCTGCGGTAATGTCGATACATCCGACCCCTGTTCGATTTGCACCGACCCGAGGCGCGATCAATCAACGATCATCGTTGTCGAAGATGTCTCCGATCTTTGGGCGCTGGAGCGGGCCGGTACAATGCAGGTCAAATATCACGTTCTGGGTGGGCATCTTTCGCCGCTTGATGGCATAGGGCCGGATGATCTCAACATAGCAAGCCTTGTCAACCGTGTGGCTGAAGGCAATGTCAAGGAAGTGATACTTGCGGTCAATGCAACAATTGAAGGCCAGACCACAGCCCATTATCTCACTGACCAGCTTCATTCCTATCCGGTGAAAATTACCCGTCTGGCACATGGCGTTCCGGTTGGCGGTGAACTGGATTATCTTGACGATGGCACTTTAGCTGCGGCGTTACGAGCAAGGACGAGTCTTTGAAGAATGTTGAAAACTTACCGTTTTTTTACAGCATTTATCTTTCTCTTTGCCGCTTTGGTGGCAAATGCCTCCGCCATTGATCGTGATGCGATCAACGGGCAATTTACCAATTGGCTTAACAAGGATTTTTATAAAGAGGCTCTCAAATCCGGAATTTCGGCTGCAACATTTTCTGAAGCCCTTTCCACAATCGTGCCCAATCTCGCATTACCCGATCTTGTGATTCCGGGAGAAAAACCAAAAGCGCAAAGGCGCCAACATCAAGCAGAATTCAGCGCACCGGCCAATTATTTTTCGGCAAAAACACTTGCCCGCCTTGTTAGTGATGGCAAAACACAATTGTCTCAAAACCGTGGGAGTTTGAAAAAAATAGAAAAACAATATGGCGTTCCGGCTTCGATTGCACTTGCCATATGGGGACGGGAAACCAATTATGGTAATGTCAAAATTCCCTATAATGCTTTTGAAGTTCTCGCAACCAAAGCGTTTATGAGCACACGAAAAGACATGTTCAAAACCGAGCTTATCGCTGCTTTGACCATTGTACAGGACCATTACATGGATGCCGCTTCCATGAAAAGTTCGTGGGCGGGTGCGTTAGGTCAACCGCAATTCATGCCGACGTCCTATTTGAAATATGCTGTCGATTTTGATGGCGATGGTCATCGCAATATCTGGACATCAACACCAGATACGCTCGCTTCTATTGCAAACTACCTCAAGCTTAACGGTTACAAGGCGAATGCCGGTTGGGGCTATGAAGTCAAAGTTCCCGAAACTGTCGGCTGTTTTCTGGAAGGGCCCGATCAGGGCAAAATGTTAAGTGAATGGCAAAAGCTCGGCGTGTTACCGCAATCCGATAAAAATGTGCCCGCGCTTGATAAAAGCCGTCCGCTCTATCTCCTGATGCCGGAGGGACGTCTGGGACCGGCCTTTCTTGTCACCGACAATTTCTATGTGTTAAAATCCTATAATATGAGCGACCTTTATGCGCTTTTTATCGCCACTGTCTCGGACGGAATTGAAGGGAAAGGTGGCTTTATCGCGCCATGGCAGAAAATCGACGAGCTTTATCAATCGGACGTTTTGAACTTGCAAACAAAATTGCAATCGCAAGGATATGATATCGGCAAAGCCGATGGGTTTGCGGGCTTCAAAACCCGCCGTTCAATTGGCTTATGGCAGCAAAAACACGGACAGAAACCGACCTGTTTTCCCAGTCGTTCTTTAATTGCGGATATTCGCTAAATGGCATCACATTCCGGTTCCAAAACAGTCATATATGCGGCACTTGCAGGCAATCTTCTCATTGCGCTTACCAAATTTGTTGCCGCATCATTTACCGGTTCGTCGGCTATGTTGTCAGAAGGTGTGCATTCGATTGTCGACACCGGCAATGAATTATTATTACTCCATGGTTTGAGACGTGCATCCATTCCACCCGATCGGGTGCATCCTTTTGGCCACGGACGGGAGCTTTATTTCTGGAGTTTTATTGTTGCCTTGCTGGTCTTTGCATTGGGTGCCGGCGTATCCTTTTTTGAAGGTGTTTTGCACGTTCTCAACCCTGCGGAAATTCGCAATGTAACCGTCAACTATATTGTACTTGGTCTGTCGGTGTTTTTTGAAGGAACGTCATGGCTTTTGGCTTTGAGACACTTTCGCCGCACAAAAGGTAAGCTTGGCTATCTTGCTGCTGTCCACCGTTCCAAAGATCCAACTGTTTTTTCCATTCTTTTCGAGGACAGCGCAGCACTATTAGGCATTGCAATTGCTCTAACCGGTATTACCGCTTCGATTCTTACCGGCAATTTTATTTTTGATGGTATCGCTTCGCTTGGAATTTCCGTCATCCTTGCTGTCACTGCAATTTTTCTTGCACGCGAATGTAAGGGATTGCTGCTTGGCGAGGCTGCCCTTCCCGAGGTGCAAAAAGCAATTTTCAACATTGTATCAGCCGACCCCGATGTGCAGAAAGTCAACGGAATTATCACCCAGCAGATGGGACCCAATCAGGTCGTCGTAAATGTCAGTCTCGAATTCGAGGACAAACTGACTGCACCGAAAATAGAAGAATGTGTGCTGCGTATTGAAAAAAATCTGGCGATTGCAAGACCTGAAGTTGTTGGTTTTTTCGTAAAGCCGCAAACTGCCGGAATTTGGGCAAGAAGACGGGAAAAAATTGAAGCAAACCACGAAGACAATAATGATAGCGATGAAGAATAGATAATAGTCGAGCAGTTTCTACAAAGCCGATCTTTCCGGTTTTAATTCAACAAAATAAAATCTTAAAAAATTACTATGAATTCAACAATATAATAATCCTTATCTTTCCGACATACTCGACTATGATCTCGAACAGTAGGAGCATTCAAGAAAATAGTTAAAACCGCTGCCGTCCTCTTTTAACAAAACCGGCACTGCTAGAAGTTGGAAGTGCTGCCAGAATATACTTATAGCACTCCGGAAGTTCCGGTGCTTGTCATCAGAATTTCTGTCGTAAATATAATTCGAACGATAGTCTTTAACCGTTTATCCGGCTTAATCTTTCTGGCGCAATCTTACGATAAGATCGACGTGGGAAATCTCCATGCCTTCCGGTGGTTCGGGCAAATTGCCGACAATCGGTTTTCCTTCAGGGCCTGAAGGAATATCCACAATCTCATTCTCGCCTTCCAGAAAGAAATGATGGTGATCGGATGTATTGGTGTCGAACCAGGTTTTCGAACCTTCAACTGCAATAATCCTCAAAAGTCCTGCCTCGGTAAACTGATGAAGCGTATTATAAACTGTTGCCAGAGAAACCGGAACCGAAGCTTTGACCGCTTCCTCATGCAATTCTTCAGCGGCGATATGGCGATTTCCTTTGGAGAATAATAGATCAGCCAAAGCCATGCGTTGCCTTGTTGGCCGCAATCCTTTTTCGCGTAAGCGTTTTTCCAATTCTACCAGCGAATGATAAATCACTATTTTTTCCGCGTTGTTTGATGTTTCCCACCAATTCCGGTTAAATTGTATATACTGAAAAGCATTTGCAATCAAGTATACTTGAATATTGTCATCACCTTTAAAAACGTGTTTTTCCCTACTTCTACCGGCTTACTGACATCAATATCGCAAATAAAATTGACCGAGATCACGATTTGTCATCAAAAACTGTCGAAAAGCGGTTTCAACATTGTTGAATATGCTCTAAGAGTATGTCGTAAAAAAGCGCTAAGAGTTATAAAGTGCTGACGGATGGAGTAACAATGGCTGAACAAAAGTCTAGCTACACGTATGAAGAGCTTTTAAGCTGCGCACGCGGTGAAATGTTCGGAAAAGGCAATGCACAATTGCCGGCTCCGCCAATGTTGATGTTCAACCGTATTACCGAAATCAGTGAAAATGGCGGTGAACACGACAAAGGTTTGATTCGTGCCGAATTCGATATCACTCCGGATTTATGGTTTTTTGCCTGTCATTTTATTGGTGATCCGGTTATGCCCGGTTGTTTGGGGCTTGATGCTTTATGGCAACTCACCGGTTTTTTCCTCGGTTGGCTGGGCGAACCCGGCAAGGGACGTGCGATATCAACAGGAGAAGTGAAATTTTCCGGAATGGTTACCCCGAAGACAAAACTTGTCGAATATGGAATTGATTTCAAGCGTGTCATGCGTGGCCGGCTCGTTCTCGGTATTGCCGACGGCTTTGTCAAAGCTGATGGTGAAATAATTTATAAGGCAGCCGATTTGCGTGTAGCCTTATTCAAGGAAGAGTGAGTATTCTTTCAAATAGAAAGGGCGATAGTGGCCAGTTCTATATGAACCCAAGGAGATACTGATGCGTCGAGTAGTTGTAACCGGTATGGGAATTGTCTCATCAATCGGGAATAACCCTGAAGCTGTCCTGAATAGTTTGCGCGAAGCGAAATCCGGTATCAGTTTTTCGCAAGAATATGCTGATCTGGGGTTCCGCAGTCAGGTCTACGGCATGCCGCAGATTGACATTGAGGCACTGGTTGACCGGCGTGCCATGCGTTTCCACGGACGGGGAACCGCATGGAACCATATCGCTATGGATCAGGCAATTGCCGATGCAGGGCTTTCGTCCGATGAAGTTTCGAATCCGAAAACCGGTATTATTATGGGCTCGGGTGGTCCCTCGACACGCACAATCGTCGACTCAGCCGACATCGCCCGTCAAAAAGGCCCCAAACGCGTTGGTCCTTTTGCTGTGCCGAAAGCCATGAGTTCGACTGCGTCTGCAACATTGGCGACTTTTTTCAAGATCAAAGGCGTGAACTATTCGATTTCCTCAGCCTGTGCGACATCCAACCATTGCATTGGTAATGCCTATGAACTGATCCAGTTTGGCAAGCAGGATCGCGTTTTTGCAGGTGGTTGCGAAGATCTTGATTGGACATTGTCGGTGCTCTTTGATGCCATGGGGG
>CAMLLT010000041.1 GCA_946480935.1 uncultured Bartonella sp.
AAAACCTATAATCTTACCGACGATATTGCCAAAGCTGCTCAGGAATATTGCATCAAGGGCGCTTCCGATATTATCACTGTTACGCTGGGCCATCAGGGGGCAGTATTGGCCACAAAGGATAAAACACTTTATCTGCCCTCGCCTCATGTGCGTGTTATCAGCGCTTCTGGCGCCGGTGATAGCTTTGTTGCCGGTATGGTGCAAGGATTAGCTCTTGGTTGGGAAGCCGAGGATGCTTTTCGTTTGGCAACAGCCTGTGGCACTGCTGCTGTGGCTGAAAAAGGAAACGGTTTGTGTCAGCTTCCAAATATCAAACGCCTTTATAATTATCTTGCCCGCAAAGGTAAGAATATCGGTCCGGCAACCCTATCACAGGACTAAAAAAGTTGAGGGGCTATAAGCCCCCCCCATCGGCATAATAAACATTGTTCGGCCCCCCTTCAGTTGTTTTCTTTGGATTGATGCAGGGGTCTTCGCACCAGTCATATAAAAATAGATCGTAGCGCGTATAAAGTTGCTACATTCACATGAACTTTATTCGGGGAAACAATAACGACTATCCAAAGTTCGGGAAAATAGTAACGACAGCGCAAGATCGCCTTATGCGAGATAGCGTATTTATCTTCTACATCAATCTTCCGGCACTTGAAAACAGACGGATTCCGGATCTATCCATGTCTAATCTATTTTATTAAAAATAATATTTAAATAATTGTTATCATTAATATTTAATAGAAATTTTTTAAAAATTCTGCCGGCTAAATTTACTTTAACATCTATTTATTGGTGTGCCCAGTGTCCGGTTCAAAACGCGCTAAAACACCTCCCCTTTTGCAAGTAACAGAGTCTTTGGCGAGTCATCAGAACCGCTATCTTGGCCACCTATGGCGTGAAATTATGAAAGAGTTTGAAATGTTGATTTCTGTTTTCAATCAGGAAATACAAGCCTTGGTTAATGAGGATGCTTTGGCCGTTAAATATCCCCTAACCGCATGAAAAAAGCTGTTAGTTCTTTGCAAATTTCAAACCACTAAATAACGTAAGTCTTTATTCGTAACTTTTGCGAGTTGCTGCAAACGCCCTATCGGGCGTTCTGCTATCAGATCGGCATGGCGTTCCGGTATTGTTAGAACAATAGCCTTATCTTGTGTTTTCCATATCAAATCTGGCAGAATACCGGCAGTAGACGCAGAAAAGAGATTGGCAACACGCATAAGCCCGCCTAGGAAACGGGCTCTTTCTATGATTTCTTTATTCGCAAGTTTTATTATTTCCGGTGCATCATCGTCAACGAATAGTCCTTCATTACGATAAAAAACCGATAATGCGACATAGACACGGCCAATATGTGTAATGCCGGGATAAGGCCCGAAAGCCACCTGATTAGCCGATTGATCGCCTCGATAATCGGGATGAAAACGCCAACCGATATCGGCAAGCAGACAAGCCGCTTCTCGATATCTTTTTTGTTCTTCATTTTCCTGAAAACCGAAAATATCGAAAGCATTCTTTGTAAAGCCGATAAGATCATAAGCCTGAGCCGGAGAACGGGCACGCAAAGTTGCCATTTCCTGACAGGCTGCTATGAGCGGATCTTCTAGACGTGTTTTGGGACTTAATTCTGAAAACATAAATCCTTCACGTACTCCCGCACCTGAAAATATAATTTTCTTCGGGTTAAGACAACGCATTACTTCTGTCAGGACGGTTGCTCCATAAGATAAGAGTTGCCGGCGATTTTTCGAAATGGCAGAGATATTTTTTAGCTGCTCGATCTCACCCTTTGCAACACGGTGAAGAAATGATTCCATATCGGATGCCTCGACTTCGTAGCCGTGCATGACAGGAAGAGGATAGTGTTTGACTGCAATGTGGAGTTTCGCGAGATTTCGCCATGTCCCCCCGACAGCATAAAAGTTTCTTCCCTTGTTTTTGCTAAGAATCTCGCTGCTCTTGAGATAGCGTCGGGCAATTTTTGTAGCTTCCGCCAGATTATTGTCAGACATATCCTGAAGCCGCAAACCGCCGAGAGGCAAGGTAATTCCATCATCACCAACGGACGTTTCATGGATATCAACCAGCTCCAGACTTCCTCCGCCCAAATCACCGGCTATTCCATCCGGATGATGGAAAGTAGATATGATTCCATAGGCGGAATAGGTCGCCTCTTCTTTGCCGGTCAGAACTTTTACCTCGGCTTTGAGAATTTTTTCAGCTTCCGATATAAAAGCCGGCCCATTCTTGGCTTCACGTGCTGCAGCTGTTGCCAATGTATGGATTGCCGAGACTCCGATTTGCTCGCAAATGGCATGGAAGCGTCTCAAAGTACGCAGTGCCATTTCGACCGAGTCTGGTTCCAGACAACCGGTTTTTGCAACTCCTTTCCCTAGTCCACAAAGAATTTTCTCGTTAAAGAGAACCGTGGGGGAGCGCACCAACCCCTCATAAACCACCAAACGAACCGAGTTTGATCCTATGTCAATGACGGCAACAGGTTTTCGGCCTTTTAAACGGCCTTGAGCAACGGAGCTATCCATTTATGTTTCAGTCTTTTTTTGTTGTATCGGTTGTATCTGTGTTCGTTGTTTCCGTTTGTTGACGGCGTAATGCAATGATTCGTGGAGCCGAGGATCTCAAAGATTTTCCACGTCCGGAAAGACTTGGATTGGTCATGAAATATTCCTGGGCATTGAACGGTTTTTCACCTTTTAACGGGGTAATACGGCGTGAGGTTCCGTCGCTCAATATCTCGAAACTTTGCTGATTATCTATAATGTTTGCCAGCATGATCTGGGAAAGGATTTGTTGGTGAACTGTCTTGTTGAAGACCGGTACTAACGTTTCAACGCGTCTGTCAAGATTTCTTGTCATCATATCGGCCGAACCAAAATAGACAATTGCATTTTCATTCGGCAAATCCTCTCCATTGCCGAAGCAGAAAATGCGACTATGTTCGAGGAAACGACCGACAATCGACTTTGCACGAATATTATCGGAAAAGCCGGGAATACCGGGGCGTAAACAACAAATGCCACGAACCACCAGATCAACCTGAACACCAGCCTGCCCCGCCCGATACAACGCATCAATAATCTGCGGGTCGACAAGCGAGTTCATCTTCATCCAGATTGCCGCAGGTTTTCCTTCCCTTGCATGAGCAATTTCATCCTCGATATGTCCAAGAATACGACGCCGCAAGGTCAAAGGCGAAAAAGCCAGCTTCATCGGCTCGTCCGGTTGCGCATAACCGGTAATGAAATTAAAGATTAATTGAACATCATGCCCGATGTCATCATCCGTCGTGAAAAATGACAAGTCGGTATAGATTTTTGCCGTTATCGGGTGATAGTTTCCTGTTCCCAGATGAACATAAGAACGTAACCTGTTCTCTTCGCGACGAACTACCAGCGACATTTTTGCGTGGGTTTTGAGTTCAATAAAGCCGAAAACAACTTGAACACCTGCCCTTTCAAGATCTCTTGCCCAGCGGATATTCGCTTCTTCGTCAAAACGGGCTTTGAGTTCGACCAGAGCTGTAACAGATTTTCCGGCTTCCGATGCATCAATAAGTGCGCGTACAATCGGGCTGTCATTCGATGTTCTGTAGAGCGTTTGTTTGATTGCCAAAACATCCGGATCGGCTGCTGCTTGGCGCAGGAATTGGACAACGACATCAAACGATTCGTAGGGATGATGCACAACAATGTCTTTTTCACGAATGGCCGCAAAACAGTCTCCTGCATGTTCTCTAATCCGTTCCGGAAAACGCGGATTATAAGGAACAAATTTCAGGTCTTCACGCGGGATTGAAACAATTTCCGAAATCATATTGAGCGCCAAGAGGCCATCAAGCACGCTTATACGATTATCCGGAACGCCAAGCTCGGTGGTTACAAACTGGCGCAAATCATCCGGCATTTCAGCGTCGAATTCTATCCGAATAACCTGACCGCGGCGTCTACGTTTCAACGCTGATTCAAATAGCCGAACGAGATCTTCCGCTTCTTCTTCAACCTCGATATCACTATCGCGAATGACCCGGAATGTCCCTGCCCCGTTCACCTCATATCCGGGAAAGAGTTTGCTGATAAACAGACTGACCACATCTTCCAGCGAAATGAAGCGATAACCTTGACCTTCATCGGGCAGCAGCGTGAAACGTTTGAGTGCAGTCGGTAACCTTAAAAGTGCTGTCATGGGCTGATGATCTGCACGGCGTAACAAATGAAGTGCAATCGAAAAGCCTAAATTCGGAATGAATGGAAACGGGTGGGCCGGATCAATTGAAAGTGGCGTGAGAACAGGAAATATTGTCTCGAGGAAATGATTTTCAAGCCATGTTTTTTCAGTTTCGGTCAGACGATCAGGACGAATAATCGCAATTTTTTCCTGCTCAAGTTCATGACGTAACGCACGCAATTCCTGTTGTTGGTTGGCTTGTAGCCTTGCCACTTCCGCCAGTACAAAATCAAGCTGTTCCTGAGGTGTGCGCCCGTCGGCACTCCGCGTAACAATTCCTGCACGTACCTGACCGGCAAGACCGGCAATACGAACCATAAAAAACTCGTCAAGATTTGTAGCCGATATTGATAAAAAACGTAGACGTTCCAACAAGGGATGTTTTTTATTTGCAGCTTCCATTAACACACGATTGTTGAATTGAAGCCACGAAAACTCACGATTTATAAAGCGTTCCGGAATTTCCATATTGATTGTATCAGCATTAGGCTGTTTTGCCTCGGAATTTGATGAGTTTTTTGTACGTAAAGCCATATCGCTTTTTCCCTTCATCCTTATTGTTTTAATGCTGCACCGAAATTATCACATTAGTCCGCTTTCGGCGAAACCGTTTCGAGTCATCAAGTTCCGGTTTAGTCACAACTTTAAGCTTACAACTCGGATACCGCTATGACAAATCCAATATCAATTTTTTGATACCAATATTTGTTTTATCCAGTGTTTCCAGTCTTTCTTTCCGGAAAAAATACGACGAAATAACGAGCACAATGACCGTTTTGATTTTACAGCTTTCTACCCAGCCTGTAAAAGTTCGATGCACCGCATCACCCGCCACAAGATTGCAACACTAAACGGCGGTTTAAACTCGAAATATTGTGATACAGTAACTCGTGGTTGAATAATTTTTCGGCTTGCCGATAAATTTAATCAATAAAGCTCTGATCACGGCAAAACCCGAACGCGGTTTCAAAAAGCAATTTCCTTTAATGCCGATCAAGAAAAATGGATAATCGAGTTTTCGTGTCGACACCCGCATACAAATTATTAGCCATTATTGAACAATTAGGTTATAGAGAGAACGTTATCAGTGGAAGTGCGTAATTGCACAGGGTTTCAATAACGACATGGAGTTCAGGCATGGCTAATCATAACATTCCTCATTTTCAAAATGATGGCGGATATAAAATGATAGAAATCGGCGTGAAGAAGTTCATGTGCGTCGGGGCCAATCCTCCGTTCGATCATCCACATATTTTTATAGATATGGGAGCCGATGACGAAAAAATTTGCTCATATTGCTCGACATTGTACAGATATAACCCATCTCTTTCTGAAACAGAAACGAAACCTGCCGGTTGCACATTTGACGCGGAGCAATTCAAGATCGCAGGTTGATCGTCAATCTATCAATATTGAATAAGGAATAAACTATGAATTGGCAGAGCCAGGAAAAACCAATCATAGTGGGGGCAGGAATTGCCGGACTAAGTTCGGCATTGGCATTAGCTCAAAAGGGAATAAGCACCCTTGTTCTTGAAAGTCGAGATCATCTGGAAGAAGTTGGTGCCGGTGTTCAATTGGCACCGAATGCTACCCGATTATTAAAGCGCTGGGGCGTTCTGAACCAATTATTGGATGTTGGCGTTAAAGCCAAATTCCTTGAACTAAGAGACGGTTTATCGGCCAAGACGCTTCTCCATGTCGACCTGCAGGATGTCTCGGAACGGCGTTGGCATGCGCCTTATATCACAATTCACCGTGCCGATTTGCAGAATGTACTTTACGAAAAAGCAAACAATAATCCCTTGATCGACATTAAATTGGATGAAAAAGTGATCGCTGTTTCCAAAGAAACCGATAACTTGGCAGAACTCCGGTCCGATCATCATGGTTTAGAACAACGCTTTGTAACACCGCTTGTTATCGGGTGTGATGGCGTTTGGTCGAAGTTGAGACAGTTTCCACCATTAAACGACCAAGCCAGTTTTAGCGGTTATATTGCTTGGAGAGCTACAATTGACGTTGATACTCTTCCGAAAGAATTTCTGCGTTCTTTTGCGGATGTGAAGACTGTAACCGCATGGATGGGACCCAACAATCATCTTGTAGCTTATCCGTTGAAAGCAGGTAAGTCATTTAATTTTGTTGCTATCACGCAAGGAAACAACCCGGGTGAAATCTGGTCACGTGATGGTGATAAAAATGAGCTTTTCAAGCATTTCAAAAGCTGGCATCCGGCGATAAGGAATATTTTCACTCTGGTCGATAAATGGACATTCTGGCCGTTGTTCCAAATGTTACCGCATCGTTTCACCGATAATAAATTCCGTGTTTTTGTTGGTGATGCAGCGCATGGTTTTTTACCTTTTGCAGCACAAGGTGCTGCTATGGCCATTGAAGATTCAGCCACTCTGGCTGAAGTTTTATCGAGTGAAGACATGGACTTGTCTTCGGCCATGAGACTTTACAGTAATATTCGCACGCCACGCGTTGCAGCAGTCAATAAAAGGGGTGCGTTCAACCGGTTTGTATACCATGCCACCGGACCAGTTGCTATTGCACGCAATTTGGTCATGAAGATACGCCCGTCAGAAAGTTTCATGACAAATCTCGACTGGCTTTATGGTTATGACGCTACCGGTTTTGCCAACAACCAATAGCAGAATCATAAAATCTGGCTTAAAAATGCCTTTGCCCTTTCATGCACCGGATGGTCAAAAAACTCATCCGGTGGGGCAACTTCGAGAATTTGCCCCTCGTCCATAAAAATCACCCGATCGGCAACTTGTCTGGCAAAGCCCATTTCATGGGTGACGCAAAGCATTGTCATGCCATTTTCAGCAAGATCGATCATTGTATCCAGAACTTCTTTGATCATCTCCGGATCCAGAGCCGAGGTTGGCTCATCAAACAACATGACACGCGGTTCCATACAAAGAGAACGAGCAATGGCAACGCGTTGTTGTTGTCCACCTGAAAGCTGTCCGGGATATTTATGAGCCTGATCCGGAATTTTGACACGTTCCAAATAATGCATTGCCTGTTCTTCTGCCCTGCGACGGCCCACATGCTTTACCCAGATAGGCGCAAGAACACAATTTTCAAGAACAGTCAGGTGCGGAAACAGATTGAAATGCTGGAATACCATGCCGACATTCCGGCGTATTTTGTTCAAACTCCACATTCCATGCTTGAGAGGAATTCCCGTTACCGTAATATCCCCCTCTTCCGCCCGTTCCAGACCGTTGATACATCGTATCAATGTGGATTTTCCCGACCCTGACGGACCGGATATTATCACCCTCTCTTTTGGTTTGACTTCGAGTTCGATGTCGCGCAACACATGAAGCCTGCCGTACCATTTGTTGACATGGTGCATCGATACATCCAAATTCTCATCAATCATATCGGGATTTTTCCGCAAATACTTATCCTTCCGCACCGTTAGTCTTCGGAGCATTCAAGCGCCTCTCAATAAAATGCGCATATCTTGACATGCCAAAACAAAATACCCAGAAAACCAGGCCTATAAACACCATTCCGGTAAGCGGTGTCTGGGGAGTACTCCACTGTGCCTGTTGAATTGCCTGTCGCACAATACCCAGAAGATCGAACATCCCGATAATATAGACAAGGCTTGTTTCCTTAAACATCCCTATGAGCACATTTATAATGCCCGGTATGACCAGGCTATAGGCTTGGGGCAAGATAACAAGAACCATTGTTTTGAGATAACCAAGGCCAAGCGCTTCTGCCGCCTCATATTGTCCGCGCGGTATTGCTTGTAGTCCACCACGCACGACTTCGGCAATATAAGCAGATGTGAATAATGCAACGCCAATCAATGCGCGCAAAAATTTATCGAAGGTTATATCCTGCGGAAGAAATAAAGGCAGCATAACGCTAGCAATAAATAACACAGCCACCAAAGGTATACCTCGTACAGTCTCTATAAAAATCAACGAGATTGTATGGATAACGGGCATCTTCGAACGGCGGCCGAGTGCCAATAGGCTCCCTAAAGGAAGTGAAATTGTGATACTGCAATAGGCAATTGTCAAAGTCACAAGCAATCCGCCCCACAATTGGGTTGCCACGGGTTGTAAATTAAAATACCCACCAAAAAGCAAAAAATAGCCGATAAGCGGAACGACAAAGAGCGATACAAGTGCATTGGCTATTTTTAACGGGCAAGACGGAATAAGTAATGGCAAATTTATGATAATCACGATCAATGCCATGAGATTGACACGCCAACGTTCGCTATCAGGATAGCGGCCGTAGATGAATTGCCAGAAATTCGCTTTCACAAAAGCCCAACACGCCCCACTCCAGTCATCCGGCATTACTCCGCCTTGAGTGATTGTTGTACAGGCCTTGCGGTCGCTACCACTCCATACAGCGTTGATAATAAGCCAATTAATAAGCGGCAGAGCAAAATAAATGATTGCGAGCACAAGTATGATGCTCACCACACAATTTAACGGCGTGGAAAAAAGATTGTGCCTCAACCAATGCCATATTCCTCTATCAAGTATAGGAGGAGGAGAGGCTGATATAAACTTCGTCTGGACATAACGCTCGGTCATTTTAGCGCTCCACCAAAGCCATATGTCTGTTGAACCAGTTCATGAAAAGCGAAACGACAATGCTCAACCCCAGATAAACTTCAATCCAGATAACGGCAAGTTCAACCGACTGTCCGGTTCTTTCCATAATGGTGCTTGAGACCATCATAAGCTCGGAATAACCGACGGCTGCGCCCAAGGATGTATTTTTGATCAGGTTCATATATTGGCTGGCAAGGGGTGGAATAATGATACGTAGCGCAAGCGGCAATATAACCAAACGCATGATCAGGCCGTTGGAAAGGCCTAGCGATGCACCGGCCTCCGACATGCCTTTATCCACACCTTGAATACCGGCACGAATTGTCTCGGCAATCAATGCTCCCGTATAGATTGATAAGGCAAGATAAAGCGAAAGGAATTCCGGCGAAATATAATAGCCGCCACTGAAATTGAAACCTTTCAATGTAGGAATGTCCCACGATGTGGGATAGGCAAATAACAAAAATAAAATAATCGGACAAAAAACACCGATAAAGGGGCCATACCACCATTTTATACGTGTTTTGCCGGTTTCCTTTATCATATACCGGCCACGAAAATGGAGAACAAACGCTAAAGCTATCAATATAACAGACAACACTACGAATAATAATACATGTTCACCCCAAACCGGCCGTGGCAGATAAATTCCCCGAATGTTAATTGCGATATCACCCCAATGAAGACTTTGTCTTGCCGACGGTAAAATCTGCATAATGCCGATTGACCAAAAAAATAACAGGACAAGTGGCGGTATGTTACGAAAAAATTCGACATAACAGAGCGAGAGTTTGGCAACCAGCCAATTTTGCGACAAACGGCCAATACCGATAAAAAGCCCGATCAGCGTGGCTGTCACCAGACTTATTGCCGAAATGAACACCAGATTAACAAGACTTGCTGCAATAACTTCGCCGTTTGTTGCGTTATCATCATATTGAATGATGCTTGATGGCTGATTAAATCCGGCACGTTTATCCAGAAAATCAAAACCGGAAGCGATATTGGAAGCGCGCAGATTGACAATGGTATTGTGGGCTATCCATCGAATGATGAGAAAAAGCCCCAAAATGACTAAACATTGAAGGCTAAAAGATATTAGCGAGCGCACGTTGAAAAAGGCAGCCAATTCTGCCTTTAGGGAGCGCTCGGACATTATTAGCGGGTGTTTAGCCATTAGGGAAATTGACGCTATAAAAGGCTATCAACGAATCGGGAGACCGTATTGCAGCCCGCCTTTTGTCCATAATGCATTGATACCGCGTGAAATTTTCAAAGGCGTATTCTGCCCGATATTGCGTTCGAAGATTTCACCATAATTGCCGGTCGCTTTAATGATTTTTACGACCCAATCATTATCAAGCCCCAAGTCTTTGCCAATTGTATTTCCCTGCTCTACTCCGAGAAGACGCCGGATATCCTGATTGTCGGATTTTAACATATCGTCGACATTGGTCTGTGTTATGCCGAATTCTTCAGCATTCAACAGTGCATTATGGGTCCAACGCACAACATCCGCCCATTGGGGATCACCTTGACGAACAGCCGGACCAAAAGGTTCTTTCGAAATTATCTGCGGTAAAACGACATGATCTTCCGGATTTTTGAGCTGTAAGCGCAAGCCATAAAGTGACGACTGGTCGGTTGTGTAAACATCGCAACGCCCTGCGTCGTAGGCTTGGTTGACTTCGGTGAATTTATCAAAAACAACAGGCGTATATTCCATTTTGTTATTACGGAAATAATCGGCAAGTGTCAGTTCGGTCGATGTGCCAGACTGAACACAAATTGACGCACCCGATAATTGAAGCGCAGATGTCACACCTTCAAGATTCTTTTTATTAATCATGAAGCCCTGTCCATCGTAATAATTGACACCGACAAAATCCAGTCCCAAGGCTGTTTCCCGATTGATCGTCCAGGTGGTATTGCGGATCAAAACATCGATTTCACCTGATTGAAGTGCAGTGAAACGTTCTTTCGAGCTCAAGGGAACAAATTTTACTTTGTCACCGCTTCCGAAAACAGCGGCAGCAACGGCCCGACAATAATCAACATCAAAACCTGTCCAATGGCCTTTTTCATCGGGAATGCTGAAACCGGCAAGTCCTGTACTTACACCACATTGCAAGTATCCCCTCGCCTTAACGTCGTCCAAAGTGCCGGCAGAGGCCGAAACAGCGCCCAGAGCCGCAACAGCAACGCCGACAGCAGCGATGTAAGTGTTGAAAAACATAATGTCCTCTCCTGTTTTTGCAAAAACTTGTCCTGATCGTTATCGAAAAGCATTATCCCGATAACGTCAAGCAAATAGCGTGCTATCATTCTGATGAAAAGCGAACAGATTTTGCTTGACCTTTATCATGTTTTATCAAAGGTAAAATATAAAGTGGAATAAAAAATTGGAAAGTACAGTTGATGACCTTAAATAAATATTCAAACCCGTCTGGCATCAATACCAAACTTGCTCATTGTGGAAATAATCCGGCCGATTATTTCGGTTTTGTCAATCCACCGGTTGTTCATGCTTCAACGGTTTTGTTTCCTGATGCGAAGACTTTAAAATCCGAAAATCAACGTTACACCTACGGCACACATGGAACGCCTACAACCGATGCTCTTTGCGAAGCGATCAACATGCTTGAAGGAGCTGAAAAAACCGTTTTGGTACCTTCGGGACTTGCCGCAATTACCGTTCCGCTCCTCGGTGTATTGGCACAAGGTGACCATGCATTGATTGCCGATTCTGTCTACGCACCGACACGTCGCTTTGCCAATAATATGTTACGGAAAATGGGGGTAGAGGTAGAATATTATGACCCGACAATTGGCAGAGCTATAGAAGGTTTGATGAAGCCGAACACCAAGGTGGTTTTTACCGAGTCACCGGGATCAAATACATTCGAAATTCAGGATATACCCGCAATTTCTTCAGTTGCACACGCACATGGCGCAGTTGTACTGATGGACAATACATGGGCAACACCCGTTAATTTCAAGCCTCTTGACCATGGTGTCGATATTTCAATTACCGCCGGAACAAAATATCCGGCCGGCCATTCCGATATTCTGATCGGTTTCATTTCTGCGAATGAGCGGACGAAAAAAATCGTCGAAGATGCCCATATGTTTCTTGGAATGAGCGTTTCCGGTGATGATGCTTACAATACTTTGCGCTCGATGCGCACCATGGGAATAAGACTTGCCCACCAAAGCAAGACTGCTTTAGCTCTCGCCCAATGGTTGGAAACTATGCCGCAAGTTGCAGAAGTGCTACATCCGGCACTTCCAAGCCATAAAGGCCATGAAATCTGGAAACGCGATTTCAATGGCGCTTCCGCATTGTTTTCGATTGTTTTGAAAGGCGGCAGCGAAAAAGAAGCCCACGCTTTTTTGAATGCACTTAAAATTTTCAAGCTCGGATATTCCTGGGGCGGCTATGAAAGTCTGGCCGTCGAAGTATATCTGGGAGACCGGGTTTTCAAACACCAATATTCGGGTTCACTTCTGAGGCTTCAAATCGGCATTGAAAATTTTGATGACCTGAAAGCCGATCTCGAACAGGCGTTAATCGCAACAAAGCTTTGAAGATAGTTCAAAAAAATAACGAAAATACAATATGAGGAAGGTAATAGATTTACCTTCCTCTTTTTTATTGATTATCAATAGGTTGTATGTTCTTGTTAAACTTGTTTATAATGTCAAACAAGCTCGACGTCAACAACACCGCGGATGGCTTTCATAGCACCTGCTACCTGCGGAGTTACACGATATTTGTGTGGAAGCGAAACTTCTATTTCGCGGGCACCATTATCCTTGATGATAATAAATCCTACATCCCCGTCGCCGCCACGCTCGAGGCTACCGCCGATTTCTTCTACCATATCGGCATTACGTACAAATATACGCATTGTTTTGTGAATGCGCTCTGCTTCATGTTCCAATGACTGAACTGTTTCTATCCGTAAACTGATGCCTTCCGGTCGATTTTCGGCATTGACTGTTATGACCACAGATTGCCCCGGTTCCAGCATGTCTCCATAGGCGGCCAATCCTTCCGAAAAAAGGATCGCTTCGAATTGTCCGGTCGGGTCGGAAAACTGGATAATGCCCATTTTCTTTCCCGATTTCGTCTTTCTTACCTGTTTTGCACTAACAGTTCCGGCAAGACGGCCGGCATTCGCCCCTCGCCGCACAGCATTGGAAAAATCGATCCAGCTTTGAACGCGGAGTTTTTGCAGAACATCCTTATATTCATCCAATGGATGGGCAGATAGATAAAAACCGATGGCTTGAAACTCATGATGGAGCTTTTCAGCCGGTAACCATGGCTTTGCCTCAGGCAATAAAAGCGGTTCTTTGGGCCCGTCGCTCATTCCGAAAATATCGGTTTGACCACTCCGGTTATCGTCAAGCACTCGCATTGAACGGGCATTGATGACATCAATTCCTGCAACGAGCACTTCACGCGGAATATGGAAGCAGTCGAATGCGCCGGCATGGATAAGACTTTCCATCACCCTTTTATTGACAATGCGAGGATCCGTACGTTCGCAAAAATCTTCCAGATCTTTAAAAGGTTTGTCGCCGCGTTTTTCCACAATGTGATTGACTGCAGGGTCGCCAACCCCCTTGATCGCAGCAAGTGAATAATAAATACGGTTTTCCCCGACCTCGAACGCACGATAGGATGTCTGGACGGAAGGGGCGACAACTTCAATTCCGAGCCTTTGCGCTTCACGCCGAAAATCGTTGAGCTTTTCGGTGTTGCCCATTTCGTAAGTCATGGAAGCTGCTAAAAATTCGACCGGATAATGGGCTTTCATATAGGCAGTTTGATAAGAAACAAAAGCATAAGCGGCAGCATGGGATTTATTGAAACCATAATCGGCAAATTTCGCCAGCAAATCGAAAATCGAATTTGCCTGATTTTTATCCACTCCCCGTTCCACCGCTCCGGCGACGAAGTGGACACGCTGGCGTTCCATTTCTTCGTGAATTTTCTTACCCATTGCGCGGCGCAAAAGGTCAGCTTGTCCGAGCGAATATCCCGCAAGCACCTGCGCAATCTGCATCACCTGTTCCTGATAGATGATAACGCCTTGGGTTTCCTTTACGAGATAATCTATTTTCGG
>CAMLLT010000042.1 GCA_946480935.1 uncultured Bartonella sp.
TTCAATTCTTTCTGTTGCATTTTCGCCACAAAGTGTTGCATCATTGTCGAAACAATAGGTTGGTTTGGGAAGAATCGCGAATTGGTAAAACCGGCAGAAAAAAGCTTATATGGCGTCAAACGACGGAATATGCATGCATTCTTCGGAATCATGATTATTACTTTGGCTTTGCTGACGGCAGTTGTTTCTTTTGCTATTCTGTTGGGTGTTACGCCAATTATTCCAAGCACTTTCGTTACGCTTGTTCTCATTGCGGTCAATAGTGTTTGGGTGCTCGGGCTTATAGCCATCGCTGGCTATGAGTTAATGCCGATTATTCAAGCATGGAGAGCGAGAAGGGCTGCTTCAAGACTTCACGTCAGAATAATTTCGCTTTTTGCGCTTGTTGCAACATTGCCTGCCGTTGTGGTTGCAATTGTTGCCGGAGTAACGCTCAATCAGGGGCTAGATCGTTGGTTTGATACAACGACAAGACAGATTGTGGCTTCCTCTATTGATCTCGCCAATGGTTACGCAAATGAGACATTGCAAAACCTGAAAAATTCTTCGTACGCCATGGCTCTTGCTCTTGATAACCGCAGGCTTCTGGCGTTAAATCCCACTGAATACAGGTTGCAGCTCACGCGCCATGCGGCAGGTCGTGATTTGCGAGGTGCATTTTTATTAAGTCCGAACGGAACGGTTTTTTTGCAAAGTAATCTTGGTGGTGAAGACAAATTGCCAATACCACCAGCAAATCTCATTGTTCAAGCGACAAATGGTAGTCCGTTCACTTTTCAACCCGGTGAACATGATTATTTCGGTATCATATTAAAACTGAACGATATACCAAATACATTTCTTTATCTTGTAAGGGATGTCGACGAACGTGTTTTATCGGCGTTGCGTCTGACTGAAGCCAATACCGCACGTTATCGTGATCTTAATGAAAACCGTGTTCCGACACAAATTGCTTTTGCTGTCCTTTATCTTTGTCTGTTTCTCAGTCTGTTGATTTCGGCAATCTGGACGGGTATTGCGGTGGCAGACCGTTTGGTGCGCCCCATCCGTCTATTGATTGGCGCTGCTGATGATGTCGCTTCCGGCAATATGGATGTCGTGGTTCCCGTTCGTGCCAAGGACGGAGACATTGGTCAACTTTCCAGGACATTCAATTATATGGTGAGCGAGCTTAAAAGTCAGCGCAATGAATTGATTTCGGCACGTGACCAGATAGACGAGAGGCGTCGTTTTTCGGAAGCAGTCCTTGCCGGTGTTAATGCGGGCGTTGCGGGAATTGACGAAAATGGCGATGTCACAATTATCAATCGTTCTGCACAGACAATGTTCAATCTTGATCCGAAAGAAGTTGTCGGGAAAAGTCTTATGTCGCTCAATGCGGATATTGGACAAGTATTCGAGGTTGCGCGTTCATCGGGACGCAAAAATCATCGCGAACAGGTTACCCTTTCGCAAGATGGGCGTAATCGGGTTTATAATGTGCAGGTTACGATGGAGGAAAACGATGGCAACGGGCAATCATGGGTTTTGACAATTGATGACATAACAGATCTTGTTGAAGCTCAAAGATCGAGCGCATGGGCCGATGTTGCCCGTCGTATCGCCCATGAAATAAAAAATCCGCTGACACCGATACAATTATCGGCCGAACGCATACGCCGCCGTTATGGTAAAGTGATTTCGGATGATCGGGATGTTTTTGACCAATGTGTCGACACAATCATACGGCAAGTCGGCGATATCGGAAGAATGGTCGACGAATTCTCTTCTTTTGCCCGTATGCCTAAGCCGGAAATGCACCTGCTTGATATGCGGGAGCCTTTAAGAGAGGCCTTTTTTCTTGTTGAAGTGTCACGTCATGATATCAAATTCGAGCGGGATTTGGGCGAAGAACCACTTATGGGCGAATTTGACAGCCGGCTCATCGGGCAGGCATTCGGAAATGTTATAAAAAATGCAAGCGAAGCAATTGATGCAATTGCGGTCGATAAAGCTATTGAGGGACATATCCTCGTGCGTTCTTATCGCGAAGGGGATAAACTCGTTGCCGATATAATAGATAATGGCAAAGGTTTACCCAAGGAACAAAGGCAAAAATTATTGGAACCCTATATAACGACACGAGAGAAGGGAACCGGATTGGGACTGGCAATCGTGCGTAAAATTGTAGAGGAACATGGTGGCTATATGGAATTACATGATGCACCGGTAAATTTTTATAACGGTCGTGGTGCAATGATCCGTATGGTCTTTCCCGCAGCAGGTATTGGCAAATCCGATGTTGTTAAAGTAGATGTTGAGAAATAGGACGGTTAAGTAAGATGGCTTCAGATATTTTGATTGTCGATGATGAAGCGGATATACGCGAACTGGTCGGCGGAATACTCGAGGACGAAGGACACGAAACGCGTCTCGCTGCCAATTCGGACGAAGCACTTCAGCAAATTGAAAACCGTGTTCCGCGATTGATTTTTCTCGACATCTGGTTGCAGGGAAGTCGTCTGGATGGTTTGGCACTGCTAGATAAAATCAAAACGCGCTATCCCAATTTACCCGTTGTGATGATTTCCGGCCACGGAAATATCGAGACGGCTGTTTCGGCGATTAAACGCGGTGCTTATGATTTTATCGAAAAACCTTTCAAAGCGGATCGTTTGATTTTGGTTGCCGAGCGCGCGCTTGAAACGTCCAAGTTGAAACGCGAAGTCAGTGAATTGCGCAAACAATCAAGTGTTACGCCAGAATTACTCGGCAAGTCTCTGGTTATGAACCATTTGCGCCAGACGATTGAAAAAGTGGCGCCCACCAATAGCCGTATCATGATTACTGGCCCATCAGGGTCCGGTAAAGAAACGACAGCACGGGCAATCCATGCCCTTTCAAACCGTGCAAACGGCCCGTTTGTGACAATCAATGCGGCGACTATTACTCCTGAAAGAATGGAAATCGAACTTTTCGGGACTGAAATGGATGGCGGGGAGCGTAAAGTTGGTGCTCTTGAAGAAGCCCACGGCGGAATTCTCTATATTGACGAGATTGCGGACATGCCGCGTGAAACACAAAACAAGATTTTGCGCGTTTTGACCGATCAGACATTCGAACGGGTGGGGGGGAGCAAACGCGTTAAAGTGGATGTACGCGTCATCTCTTCAACAGCACAGAATCTGGAAGGATTGATTGCCGAAGGCCGTTTTCGTGAAGATCTGTTCCACCGTTTGGCAGTTGTGCCGATTGCTGTTCCACCACTTGCAAGCCATCGGGAGGACATTCCGGAACTTGTGCATTATTTTGTGCACCAGATTTCCGAGCAGGCAGGTATAAAACCACGTGAAATCGGTGATGATACGATGGCAATTCTACAGGCTCACAGTTGGCCCGGAAACATCAGACAGTTGCGCAATAATATCGAGCGTTTGTTGATTCTGGCACGGGGCGAGGGCGGAGACGGTCCGATTACGGCCGAACTTCTGCCCGCAGAAGTCGGCGATACATTGCCACGTGCACCCACCGACTCGGATTTGCATATTATGGCACTGCCCTTACGGGAGGCGCGCGAACTTTTTGAAAAGGAATATCTGGTTGCGCAAATCAACAGATTCGGCGGTAATATTTCGCGTACTGCCGAATTCGTCGGCATGGAGCGGTCTGCACTGCACCGCAAACTGAAATCGCTTGGAGTTTCTTAAAATATGCGCGTCATTATTTGCGGGGCTGGTCAGGTCGGCTACGGGATAGCGGAACGTCTTTCCAATGAACAACATGACGTTACGGTTATTGATATCGAGCCGAAGCTGATCGAAAAAGTGCGTGATACTCTTGACGTTAGGGGTATTGTCGGACATGGCGCACGTCCTGATGTTTTGCGCGCAGCCGGTGCCGATGAAGCTGATATGCTCATTGCTGTAACGCTCTCTGATGAAGTCAATATGGTGGCTTGTCAGGTCGCCCATGCGCTCTTCAATGTGCCGACAAAAATTGCACGTGTTCGAGACCAGTCCTATCTTGATCCGCAATATCAAGGTTTATTCCAGCGCGATGCCATGCCGATCGATGTCGTTATTTCGCCGGAAATCGAGGTTGGCGAAATGGTATTGCGCCGCATTGCTCTACCAGGTGCATTGGACGTTCTCTATTTCAGTTATGACGATATTGTTGCTCTGGCACTTGAATGTATGGAAGATTGTCCTGTCATCAACACACCGCTTAGACAATTGACTGATCTTTTTCCGGATTTGCTAACAACTGTGACGGCTGTCAAACGGGGAAAGAAACTCTTCATTGCTCATGCCGATACAGAATTGAAAGTGGGAGATATCACCTATCTCGTCGCCTCACGCAGTCAGGTGCGTCGTGCTTTGGGGCTGTTCGGTCATGATGAGCAGGCAGCAAACCGTATCATTATCGCGGGCGGTGGTCATATTGGACTTTATGTTGCCCGTGCAATGGAAAAACGACAACATAAGGCGAGGTTACGCATTATCGAAGCGGATAAAGCGCGGGCGCTTGCTATTACCGATCAATTGGATCGTACAGTTGTGCTGAATGGCAGTGCTCTTGATCCGGCTATTTTGCAGGAGGCCAATGTCGAACAGGCCGATCTGATCGTGACATTGACCAATCAGGATCAGGTCAATGTGTTGAGCGCCATCATGGCCAAAATGTTTGGCTGCAAGTCGAATATGGTTCTCATTAACAATATTGCTTTTCAGGAGTTTACCCGAACTGTAGGCATTGATTCCCATCTTAATCCGCGCAGCGTTACAATTTCAAAAGTGCTCCAGCAAATGCGTAGAGGGCGTATTCGCTCGGTCTATTCGGTATCGAATGGAGAAGCCGAAATTATCGAGGCAGAAGCTATGCAGACATCTCCGCTTGTCGGGAAGCCGTTGTCGGAACTCGAATTACCTCAAGGGTTGCGTATTGGAGCTATCTATCGGGACAATTCGATGATCCGTCCAAGGGGGGACACACGTGTTCTTGCAGGCGATATGGTTGTCATTTTTGCAATGGCCGATGCCGTACGGGATGTAGAACAACTCTTTCGTGTCAGTCTGGAATATTTCTAAGAGGTCTTCGAATGGATATCTGCACTTTCTGGTATGGAGATCGCTTGCGTCCTATTGATTGGCTGTGCCTTTCGTCAATGGTAATGACCGGTCAACATGTCAAACTTTATAGCCATGGAAATGTGGAAAACGTGCCTGAAGGTGTCGAGCTTCTGGAGGCGGAGCCGATATTGCCACTTTCGACACTTTATCGGCTTGACCCGAAATTCCCAGATTTCAAACCTATCCGTACAATTGTCCAGTTGTCAGACCTGTTTCGTGTGAGGCTTATGAAAAACAGCGCCGGTGTCTGGCTTGATACCGATGTCTATCTTGTCAAACAATTCCATCCGGAAGAGGGGAAAGTATGGCTTGCACGTGAAAATCGTTCACGCGTGGGGGTTTCTGCACTTTATCTTCCTGCCGACAATCCTATTATCAAGAAATATGATGACTATCTTGAAAGCGGGCAAATGGTACCGGACTGGCTCGGTTTCCATCGGGGAATATGGATACCGTGGCGTCTCAAAAGACAAAAATTGCCTGTTGTCCCCGGAAGATTGGGTATTACGGTTTTTGGCAATGACGGAATATCGAGGCTTGCCAAAAGATATGGTTTTTTTGGTGAGGCCAAAGAAAAGGAAACTTTTTATTATTGGACCGGTCGTGATACCGAACGTATTTTTGATCCTGCTTATGGTCTTGAGCCGCTCAACGATCCACGCTTTATAGGTTTTCACGTTCATAAAAAGGAAAGAACGACCGACCCTATTAAAGAAGGAAGTTTCTATGACTGGGCAACAAAAAGAATTCCCGGTTTTTTCAAGATAGTTGAACAGCAAAAAAATTAGAAAGTCTGTCGAAGCTACTGTCTTGGAGTTGAACCGGACAGATTATCATGGTTGTCGGGACACAATTGCAATAACCGGATTTTAAAATTCTAATCATCAATTTTATATAAAGCCGCTTGCTGTTGTGTTTTTCTGTGCCATGTTAAAACAATTGTAAGTGTTGTTTGTATAAATGTGCTGGCCTTTATTGAAAGACTTGAAGTTGAAGCGGGATGAGCACATATAGAAACTGTTTCAGGTGAAGAAATAGCGTATGGTAATCTTCTGGAGATTATTTTCTCACAAATCATCCGGTAGCGGTTCCAATGACCTTGCGTTTTTAAGGCAAAACAAAAATCTATTGATCTTCTAATGGATTGATATTCTGGTTATAACGACATTTTAGGTCGCAAACGACGATTCGTATAATATGGAAGTGAAAATGAGTGATCCGATCCAGACTGCCCTCAATCTTGTTCCAATAGTTGTGGAACAGACCAATCGCGGCGAACGGTCCTATGATATTTTTTCCCGCTTATTGAAGGAAAGAATTGTCTTTATCAATGGCCCGATTGAAGACAGCATGGCAATGCTTGTCTGCGCCCAACTCCTGTTTCTCGAGGCAGAAAATCCGAAAAAGGAAATCAGCCTCTATATCAATTCTCCCGGTGGCGTTGTCACTTCGGGTATGGCTATTTACGACACGATGCAATTCATCCGTCCCGCTGTTTCAACTCTTTGCATGGGGCAGGCAGCTTCTATGGGGTCGCTTTTATTGACCGCCGGTGCCAAAGGGCATCGTTTTGCATTGCCGAACGCACGCGTTATGGTGCATCAACCTTCCGGCGGCTTTCAGGGGCAGGCTTCGGATATCGAGCGCCATGCGCAAGATATCATAAAAATGAAACGGCGGCTGAATGAAATTTACGTTCATCATACAGGTCAGGATTACGAGACCATCGAACGTACACTCGACCGCGATCATTTTATGACTGCCGATGAAGCTAAAGAATTCGGCTTGATTGATGAGGTCATTCAGTATCGTGCCGAGGCCGAAGAAGAACAGGGCGACTAAATTTTACGAGATCGGGTAGCGGCTGTTTTAATAATTTTTGAAACAATAAGCCATCAAATTGCCGCTTCTCGATTTTTAGTAAAAAATAACATTTAGCGTTTACATGTTTTTAGGGGGGGGAACGGTTACATAGATGACCGTAATTTTGATTTGTTTTAGTTTCTTGATGGAATGGGCTTGAAAAGTTTAACCGAAAAGGCAAAATATTTCATGCAATTCGGGCGAAAGGATAAAGGAAATGAGCAAAATTGGTAATAACGGGGGCGATTCGAAGAATACGCTTTATTGCTCATTCTGCGGAAAAAGTCAGCATGAGGTGCGTAAGCTTATCGCTGGACCCACGGTGTTCATTTGCGACGAATGTGTCGAGCTTTGTATGGATATTATCCGTGAGGAAAATAAATCTTCTGGAGTGAAAGCACGTGATGGCGTTCCGACACCGCAGGAAATCATGGCTGTTCTTGATGATTATGTTATCGGCCAGCAGCATGCAAAGCGTGTTCTGGCAGTTGCTGTCCATAACCATTACAAACGTTTGGCAAACCAGTCGAAAAGCAATGATATCGAATTGTCAAAGTCGAACATTCTGCTGGTTGGACCGACAGGTTGCGGTAAAACTTATCTGGCCCAAACACTTGCCAGAATTATCGATGTGCCGTTTACTATGGCCGATGCAACCACTTTGACTGAAGCAGGCTATGTTGGCGAAGATGTCGAGAATATTATTCTGAAGCTGTTGCAAGCTGCCGATTACAATGTCGAGCGGGCACAACGCGGCATTGTGTATATTGACGAGGTTGATAAGATTTCGCGCAAATCCGATAATCCCTCGATCACACGTGATGTCTCGGGCGAAGGTGTCCAGCAAGCATTGCTAAAGATTATGGAAGGTACGGTTGCATCGGTTCCCCCGCAGGGTGGTCGCAAACATCCGCAGCAAGAATTTTTGCAAGTGGATACAACCAATATTCTGTTTATTTGCGGAGGTGCATTTTCCGGCCTTGAAAAAATTATCTCTGCACGTGGAGAAAAGACATCGATCGGGTTCGGGGCCACAGTCAAAGCACCGGATGAACGGCGCATTGGCGAGATTTTTCACGATCTCGAGCCGGAAGATCTGTTGAAATTCGGTTTAATTCCTGAATTTGTAGGCCGTCTTCCGGTTATTGCAACTTTGGAAGATCTGGACGTGGATGCATTGGTTCAAATCCTGTCACAGCCGAAAAATGCATTGGTTAAGCAATATCAGCGCTTATTCGAAATGGAAGATGTCAAATTGACATTCCATGATGATGCATTACGGGCAATTGCCAATAAAGCTATCGAACGGAAAACCGGCGCACGCGGATTGCGTTCAATCATGGAAAAGATTTTGCTGGATACGATGTTCGAACTTCCTACATTGGAAGGTGTTCAGGAAGTGGTCATTTCAAGTGATGTTGTAGAAGGTAAAGCGCGTCCGCTTTATATCTATGCCGAACGGGACCATTCCAAGGAAAATGCGTCGGCTTGATTTTTCAGGTGGTCGGACAATAAAAGCCGACCTCCTATGCGTTTAAAATATCGGGCGATCTTGTCTTTCGTTATCGCGTAGCTCTTGATTTATAGGTGGTGAACTACCACCTAATCCCTTTGTGCGTAGGCATCTGCTTAATATGAGGGGTGCCGACGTTGCAAACGAGCCCAAGGCTCCAGAAAGGAAATGTTATGCAACATGATTTAGAGAAGACGGCGGATGCCGGCAGTAAGCTTTATGCTGTTTTGCCGCTTCGTGATATTGTTGTCTTCCCCCATATGATTGTGCCGCTATTCGTTGGTCGCGAAAAATCCATTCGTGCTCTTGAAGAGGCGATGGGTCAGGATAAGCAGATCCTTCTGGCTACCCAGAAGAATGCTTCGGATGATGATCCAAAGGCCGACGACATTTATGATGTTGGTACATTGGCGAATGTACTGCAGCTCTTGAAATTGCCTGACGGAACTGTCAAGGTTCTGGTGGAAGGCGTAAAGCGCGCCAAAATTACCGGTTTTTCAGATAATCCGGACTATCATCAAGCTTATGCAACACCGCTTGATGAGCCGGAAGAAGACAAGGTCGAGATCGAGGCTTTGATGCGTTCGGTCATCTCGGACTTTGAAAACTATGTGAAATTGAACAAAAAGATTTCTCCGGAAGTCATTGGTGCCGTCAGTCAGATAGATGATGCAACAAAACTTGCCGATACTGTCGCATCGCATTTGGCAATCAAGCTTTCCGAAAAACAGGAAATGCTTGCATTATTGTCTGTTCGTGAAAGACTTGAAAAAGCACTTGCCTTTATGGAAGGCGAGATCTCTGTCTTGCAAGTTGAAAAACGGATACGTTCGCGTGTTAAACGGCAAATGGAGAAAACCCAGCGCGAATATTATCTCAATGAGCAGATGAAGGCTATTCAGAAAGAATTGGGCGATGGCGAAGATGGCCACGACGAAATTTCTGAATTGGAAGAACGTATCAAGAAAACCAAATTGTCGAAGGAAGCCCGTGAAAAGGCAGAAGGTGAAGTCAAGAAACTTCGCAATATGTCTCCTATGTCGGCTGAAGCGACGGTGATACGTAATTATCTTGATTGGCTCCTCGGTATCCCGTGGGGCAAAAAATCCAAGATCAAAAATGACCTTAACTATGCTGAGAAAGTTATGGATGAGGAGCATTTCGGTCTTGAGAAAGTCAAAGAACGTATTGTCGAATATCTTGCCGTTCAAAGCCGTGCAACCAAAGTAAAAGGGCCGATTATTTGTCTCGTTGGACCGCCCGGAGTTGGTAAGACATCGCTTGCCCGTTCGATAGCAAAAGCGACAGGACGTGAATATGTCCGTATGTCTTTAGGCGGAGTGCGCGATGAAGCCGAAATAAGAGGGCATCGTCGTACTTATATCGGATCCATGCCCGGCAAAATCATCCAGTCGATGAAAAAGGCGAAGAAAAACAATCCGCTCTTCCTTCTCGACGAGATCGACAAGATGGGGCAGGATTTCAGAGGTGACCCGTCATCGGCATTACTTGAGGTGCTTGATCCAGAACAGAATAACACCTTTATGGATCACTATCTCGAGGTTGAATATGACCTTTCGGACGTTATGTTCGTGACGACTGCAAATACGTTGAATATTCCGGAACCTTTGATGGATCGTATGGAGATCATTCGTATTGCCGGTTACACCGAAGAAGAAAAAATGGAAATTGCCAAACGCCATCTTCTCCCGAAGGTCATGAAAGAACATTCGCTTTCGAAGAAAGAGTTTGTTGTAACTGATGAAGCGATCCGCTCGATCATTCAATATTATACGCGCGAGGCAGGGGTTCGCGGTCTCGAACGCGAATTGATGAAACTTGCACGCAAGGCAGTGACGGAGATTGTCAAGAAAGAAAAGAAGTCGGTCAAGGTCGACGAGAGCAATATCGACGAGTTTCTAGGCGTCAAAATGTTCCGTTACGGGCAGATTGAAGGCGAAGATCAGGTCGGTGTTGTTACCGGACTGGCGTGGACCGAGGTAGGTGGTGAATTGCTCACGATTGAAGGCGTTATGATGCCGGGTAAAGGCCGCATGACAGTTACCGGTAACCTGCGCGATGTCATGAAGGAGTCAATTTCGGCTGCTGCATCCTATGTCCGCTCGCGGGCAGTGGATTTTGGTATCGAACCTCCTCTGTTCGAACGCCGTGATATCCACGTTCACGTTCCCGAAGGTGCAACACCAAAAGATGGTCCTTCGGCAGGTGTAGCCATGGTAACGGCAATTGTTTCGGTTCTGACCGGTATACCTGTCCACAAGGATATCGCGATGACAGGCGAAATTACGTTGCGTGGCCGGATTTTGCCGATTGGCGGGCTGAAAGAGAAATTGCTTGCAGCATTACGCGGCGGTATCAAGAAGGTGCTCATTCCGGAAGAGAATGCGAAAGACCTTGTTGATATTCCTGATAATGTCAAAAACAACATGGAGATAGTTCCGGTAAGTTTTGCAAGTGAAGTTCTTGATCATGCACTTGTCCGTCGTCCCGAACCGATTGAATGGGTAGAACCTGCAAATCCACCGGTTACCAACAATATATCCAGTGATGAGGATGGCGTTACTTCTATCGCTCACTGAATCACATGTCAGTAAAGACATATACTAAAATTGAGAAAAGGCAGTTTAGACTGCCTTTTCTTTTTATTTTCGTTTTTCAATTGTGAATTACGTTATTTTTTCCGTGAATAACTGTGATTATCCCGAAGATTCAGGCTTTTTTTTTAAAATTTGGCTTCTGTTTGCCATAGTTTTCAATAAACTCGCACGCAACCGGTGGAATCACTATTGTCCGGTAATAGAAAGAAAGGAATTATCCAATGAATAAGAACGAATTGGTCAGCTCTGTCGCTGAAAAAGCCGGTATCACAAAAACTCAAGCGGCTTCAGCCGTAGATGCATTTATTGCTTCTGTCACCGATGCTTTGAAAGATGGCGGTGATGTTCGTCTTCCCGGTTTCGGTTCATTCGAAGTTTCCCACCGTGCTGCCACGAAAGGACGCAACCCTTCAACAGGCGTAGAAATCACCATTCCGGCTCGCAATGTTCCAAAGTTTTCGGCTGGCAAAGGCTTGAAAGACGCCGTCAACAACAAATAATTCATTGCCATATTTTAAAAGCCCGGTCTTTTCTTGAGTGCCGGGCTTTTTATTGACTTCTTGATGGATATTAGCGGTTTTGAATATTAGCGGTTTTTCAAGTCAAGAAACGGCGCCAATGCGTCAATGAATTCCTGAAGTTCGTGAATATTTTTTGCCCTGTTATATTTTTGACACCATGCGCGCAATGGAAATAGTCCGGTTTCCCCGATGCCATCTATGAGAACAAGGGTGGGGGTACCGTCTCTCGAGCTTAGTAATATATTGTCGAATTTCAGATCGTAACAGATAATGCTGGTGGTTTTTACCCAGTGAATGAAATCTTCAATTTCTTGACGATATTTTGGAATATCATTCTGGTAATAACCAAAAGGTTTTGCATAATTTCCCGACGAATCCTGTTCAGCTTTGACGAGTAATCCCCAACCTATGTCGGTTGAAACGATTCCGGCAATCTGCATCAGATGTTTTTCATTTTCTGCGATTTCCGGATCGGTAAAATGGCGCATATACTCTCGAATTTCGCGGGTATTGGGCGAGTTGATATCAATTGCTTTTCTTAATTGTCGTAGACGCGAAAAACCGGCGATTTTTTTACGCCATGCCGGCGAGGGGATTTTTATCAGATAATCGGGATTTTGCTCATTGATATATACCGACCGGGTTAGCCCCTCAAACAGCGGCTTTTTATCTGACAAGGTAAGGATATGTTTCATTGCGACTTCACCTCACTTTGTGCAAGGCCGTTAAATTTACTTTTACAGTTCCCGAAATGTCACATCAGGCATCCGGCGACCAATTGCGGGGTCAATTCATCGTAATGGCTGATTATTTTGGTCGGATTGAATGTACTGACCGGCTTGTCGGTATAACCGAAATCGACTGCTATAACGGGAATGTCTGCAGCTTGTGCCGCAAGGATGTCGGTCTGGCTATCACCGACCATAACTGCTTTATCGGGCGAAGAGCCGGCACGTTCGATGGTAGAAAGGATGTGTCGGGCATCCGGTTTATGATAGGCAAATGTGTCTCCGCCGACAATGGTTTTAAAACGATTGGCTTCACCCATTCCTTCCAAAAGGTGGCGGGCCAAGTTTTCATATTTGTTGGTACAAACGGCAAGCTTGTATCCCGCATCGGAGAGTTTTGTGAGTGCTTTGTCAACGCCTTCGAAAAATTGTGTCTTTCCCGGCATATTTTCTTCATAATGACGCATAAATACGAAAAGCAAGTGTTCGACATGCGTATTATCCGGTTTGATGTTCTGGAAACTGAGCGCGCGTTCTATCATAATACGTCCGCCCATGCCGACAAGACGACGAATGTCAACAGGCTCGAACGTTTTGAGGCCTTCTTGCGCAAGACAGAAATTGAGGCTGTCGAGCAAATCCGGCGCGGAATCAACAAGTGTTCCGTCAAGGTCAAAGACAACGATAGGCGTGTTACTCACTGAAGTTTCTCCTCGTTCAACCATGTTTCGCAATCGGCAAGCGCTCGTTTCGTCAAAGCCTGTTTTTTAGCCAGTATTTTTTCTTTGCCGCGTAAACGTTTGCCTTCCGGTTTTTCAATCTCGACAGGCGGAAACAAACCGAAATTGATATTCATTGGCTGGAAGGATTGTTTGCCACCATCGTCGCTCATTATATGACCACGCGTAATATGATTAAGCAACGCCCCGAATGCTGTTGTGAGCGGCGGTATGACAGGTTCCTTCCCCTTATAGTCAGCCACAGCAAAGCGCCCCGCCAAAAGACCGATTGCAGCCGATTCAACATAGCCTTCACATCCGGTCATTTGGCCGGCAAAGCGCAAATTCTTACGTTTTTTAAGCCGTAATGTTTCGTCGAGCAAGACAGGCGAATTGAGATAGGTGTTGCGGTGGATTCCGCCAAGCCGTGCAAATTCGGCATCTTCAAGCCCCGGAATTGAGCGAAAAATGCGCGTTTGTTCGCCATATTTAAGCTTGGTCTGAAAGCCGACCATATTATAGAGTGTGCCAAGCGCATTGTCTTGTCTCAATTGTACAATAGCATAAGCTTTTACAGTCGGATTATGTGCATTGGTAAGTCCCATGGGCTTCATTGGACCGTGACGCAGGGTTTCGGGACCACGCTCGGCCATCACCTCGACAGGAAGACAGCCATCAAAATAAGGTACGTTTTCAAATTCATGAAATTCGATTTTTTCACCGTCTGTCAGCGCTTTTACGAAGTTTTCATATTGTTCCTTGTCGAGCGGGCAATTAATGTAATCTTTGCCGGTACCGCCAGGCCCTACTTTGTCATAACGGGACTGATACCAACAAATATCCATATTGATACTGTCCCTATAAAC
>CAMLLT010000043.1 GCA_946480935.1 uncultured Bartonella sp.
ACGGACGTACGGGCGATGCAGTCTTTACCGGTACCGGTCTTGGCCTGCCGACGACCAAAGGGCTTGTTGAAAAAATTGGCGGAAGGCTTATCCTGCTATCAAGACCGGGACAGGGAACAACAGTAGAAGTGTTTTTCCCCGTTCACCGTTTGTGAAATCAAGCCGGAATTTTAAGTGCTGGTCCTGAAAAGCCTTATAAAAATATAACGGGTCTTAAAACAGCGCATTCAAAACCGCATTTTTTGATTCAGCATATGCGCAAATAAGATCTTCAATGCAGGCGTTATTTGATAAGGCGGAAATGCGTCACTTTAAATCAAGCCGGAATTTTGAGTGTTTTTAAGCGAGCTGGCACACTCCGGTTTCTCGAATGGCCAGTGCTTTATATGATTTCTCAGGGCTGTTCTGATGCCTGAACGATCGCTCCAATGAGCTTTTGAATTTTATTGTAAATTGCGCTTTATCAAAACGCGTATTCACAAATATTATTTTTTGGTATTATTTTTTGGCAGCCAGCAGATCGCGTATTTCGGTCAGCAATACCTCGTCACGGGGAACCGGCTTTGGTGCAGGGGTCTGCTGCTCTTTACGGTGCATTGCATTGATTGCTTTAACGACAATGAACAGCACCCATGCAATAATAAGAAAATTGATGAGCAAGGTAATGAAATGGCCATAGGCAATTGTAGCACCGGCTTCGCGCGCTGCTGCAAGTGTTGTCTGTTTTTGACCGGCAAGCTGGATGAACATGTTGGAAAAGTCTATGCCACCAGTGACAAGTCCGATAACTGGCATGAGCAAATCGTTGACAATAGAATTGACAAGGCCACCAAAGGCACCGCCGATAATAACACCGATGGCCAGATCAATCATATTGCCCTTTAGTGCAAATTCCCGAAATTCTTTGAGCATTAGCCTTTTCCTCGCCTATTCATGGTCGTTTTCAATTCTCACAATAATCAACGCTGATTACGCTACGATCCTAAAATATGGCACAATAGGTGGAAGGAAAGACTTTTATTATTATTTCCTGCAAGAAGTTAAAAAACATCGCGCAGAATTTTCAGGAATTAAAGTTTATCGGCACCATTATCCGGCGACGTTTGGTTATCTTTAAAGTCGTTTTTAAACTTGTCGAAGAAATATTTCATTGTGTCATAAGCCTGATCCATCTCCTGTTTGCTAGGCAGACCGGTTGTGGCTTTATTTTGTTGAAGCTCGGCAATTTTATCTTTCAACGTCTTGATTTCCTGTTCATAGCGTGCGCGTTCGTCACCGGAAATAGCGCAGGTTATTTTTCCGTCTTTATCAAGACATTTGTCGATGCTGCCGGTATCCGTATCAAGGCGCAAATAACCGTCATCGACTTTTTGAAATTCAAAACGATGATCGGCTGCAGAACCTATTGTTGTCAAACCGATGGCACAGCAGGATGCAAGAACAAGTGTTTTAAGAAAAGTCGACATTTTTATTCCTTGGTTGAAACTCTCCTATTCGTTATATAGGGATGAACGATAACATTTCCCATTCAATGGATTCCGATTTTCAACGAAATAGCATATTGGCTCGAAAGATATGGCCTTGATTTATAAGATTGTGTCGAAAGACGAATGGAAAAAAGCCGAAGATTCAGGCGTTTTTTCTGGCGCTGCGGTCGATATTACCGATGGTTTTATCCATTTTTCAACTGCCGAACAGGTGGCAGAAACGGCAAACAAACATTTTAAAGGTCAAACCGGTCTTTTGCTTATCGCCATTGACGAAGATGAACTTGATGAAGAGGCACTGCGTTATGAAGTGTCTCGCGGGGGCGCGTTTTTTCCTCATCTTTATGGCAACTTGTCGCTTGAAGCTGTTGTCGGTGTCAGTCCTTTCGAGGCTGACGAAAACGGCCTATTCGAGTTCAGCGAGGTATTGCCATGAACCTTTATCGTTCTTATTTGCGCCCGTTGATTTTTTGCCTATCCCCCGAAAAAGCCCACAAGCTTTCCATCCTTGCATTGAAAGCAGGCTTCGGTTCGGGGGCGGCAATCCATGACCAACGTTTGAGTGTGAACATAGCCGGACTGGAATTTCCGAATTTTTTGGGGTTGGCTGCCGGTTTTGATAAAAATGCCGAAGTTCCCGATCAAATATTGCGTTTGGGGTTCGGCTTTAGCGAAGTTGGTACAATCACGCCGCGTCCGCAAGCGGGCAACCCTCAACCCCGTCTTTTTCGTCTTCGTGAAGACGAGGCTGTTATCAATCGCATGGGGTTTAACAATGAGGGTCATGAAGCTGCCCATAAACGGCTCGCCAAGCGTAAAAAGCAGGGCATTGTCGGGGTCAATATCGGCGCGAACAAGGATTCGGACGATCGTATTCTCGACTATTCGCGCGGCATTCATTGCTTTTATGATGTTGCAAGCTTTTTCACCATTAATATTTCATCACCGAACACACCGGGTTTACGGAATTTGCAGGCTCGTGACAGTTTGAAGGAATTACTCCTTTCGGTGAGCGGGGCAAGAGCGGAAGAAAAGCAAAAGACGGGCGTTCATGTTCCGGTCTTTTTAAAGATAGCACCTGATTTGACTGAAGAAGGGCTTGATGATGTTGCCGCCGAACTTCTCGCCTCGGATGTGGACGGGCTTATTGTTTCCAATACGACACTTTCCAGAACCGGTCTTGAAAATAAAAGCTTCAGCGGCGAATCGGGCGGGCTTTCCGGAAAGCCGCTATTTGAACGCTCGACGATTATTCTTGCAAAAATGCGCAAGAGATTGCAGCAACAAAAACCGATCATCGGGGTGGGCGGCGTTTATGACGCGAAAACGGCACTCGAAAAAATCAAAGCAGGTGCCGATCTTGTCGAACTTTATAGTGCGATGGTTTACGAAGGTGCAGGGCTTGCGCGACATATTCTGGAAAATGTGCTTGAAACCATGAAAAAAGATGGTGTCGGCAAGATAGGGGAATATCGCGACCTGTCTTTGGATGAATGGGCAAACCGCAAAATCCCTGATTAGGAGCACGTGCACTAAAAACCTGGTTCCCCGAAAGTGTCCAAGCAGTGCCTGAAAAGTGCGAAACGGTTTTCTTGAATAACATTGCAATAATGAGAAAATCAGGTTTTCAAAAACCTTTGAGTGCGAGTTTTTTAGACAGGAAAAGAACGGAATTTTTGGACGTGGTTTATCTCGCATTGATTGTCAATTTTATTAGCTCCATTATGCGGGTGGAATAAAAATTTCAGTGATTTTGCAGTCTGTCGAAGACAAAAATCCAATGAAAATGCCAATAAATAGAGTTTAAATGCGCTAAGGCACTTGCAAAATTGTTCGATCTTCCGTATGTCACCCGTCAGAATGTTTCATTCTGGCGATGCGGTTGTAGCTCAGTTGGTTAGAGCGCTGGTTTGTGGCACCAGAGGTCGTAGGTTCAACTCCCACCAACCGTACCATTTTCCCTGAGCTTTTCGGTTATTCCAACAATGAGTGCACTTCACTTTTGCATAAGCGCTTTCACCTACTTAAAAGTAGAAGAAAGATGGTCGGCTTTGCGCGGTTTAAAAAGATTCAGATAAAAGACGCGCTGGAAGGTTAAAAAAAGGGGCCTGAAGAACCGTGTTCGGACAAAGAAACGGCTTCGAACTTCCAGTGATTTTGTTGAAAACCGGAGTCTTAAATAATTTGCGCTGTGCACTGATGATTTTTGTCTGACGGGCTTTTTATTCAGCAACCGGTGAGCCAAAGGCAAGATCGGATAATGGCTTAAAATAACATTTTGCTGCCAAATTCGTTAACCTCGCTCAGGTTACAAATCGGAATAGCGGTTAAAGATTGACGTAATAAAAGTTTTGCAGGGTCTTTGTTACATGAGGTAATATGAGCTCCTGCGGCCAAGGTTTAAGACGGGCAGAAAATAAAGTAAGAAGATCAAAATCAGCGCGGGGCAAGACGGGGCGAATAGATTATATCCGGTTTCGATAAATTGATAATCCGAGGGGAGCGATAAACGTCTGGTTGACAAAAGACAGCGGTTGTCACAATTTTCGAAAAGGGAAAGCCGATATCTATAGACCATATAAACTTCAATTTGGTGTTTTATGACGTTAAAAAAAACAAAAAAGACAAAAGATAAGAGCACAAAGCTACAACACGCTTATCTCAAGAATATTTATGGCGTGAAAAATTGGCACGAAGCTTCTGAATGGCTGGCTTTTCGCGGTATTGAAGACATTGAATGTATTACCCCCGATCAGGCTGGTGTCGCTCGCGGCAAAATGATGCCGTCGAACAAATTTACGTCCGATACATCACTTGCTCTGCCTTCGGCTGTGTTTATGGCAACAATTTCCGGCGATTATCCCGAAGATGGCAACGGTTTCCATTATCCGGCCGATGATGGTGATTTGCGATTGGAACCTGATCTTGCAACTTTAAGTGTTGTCCCGTGGGAAGATGATCCGACTGCACAGGTTATTTGCGATATTGTTTACCAGAGCGGTAAACGGGTTGAATTTACGCCGCGCAATGTTTTGCGCAATGTTGTGGAAGAATACACAAAATTGGGGTTGAAGCCGGTGGTGGCACCGGAAATAGAGTTTTATCTTGTCCAGAAAAATCCTGATCCAGATTATCCTTTGACACCTCCTGTCGGACGCTCCGGTCGCGCGATCGGTGGCGGGCAGGGCTATTCTATTGCCGGTGTTAACGAATTCGACGAACTGATCGACGATATGTATCATTTTTCCGAGGCGCAAGGCTTGGAAATCGACACATTGATTCATGAAGAAGGGGCAGGCCAGCTCGAAATCAATTTGCGTCACGGCGACCCGATCGAACTTGCCGATCAGGTTTTTCTGTTCAAGCGCACCATACGTGAAGCGGCTTTCAAGCATGATATGTATGCAACTTTTATGGCCAAACCCATAGAGGGCCAGCCGGGTTCGGCCATGCATATCCATCAATCTATTGTCGATGTGAAGACCGGCAACAATATTTTTACCCGTTCCGACGGGAGTGAAAGCGAGGCCTTCCGGCATTTTCTGGGTGGCTTACAGAAGCATATGGCAAGTGCACTGGTCATGCTTGCGCCATATGTCAATTCCTATCGCCGGTTGGTGCCAGATCTTTCGGCACCGGTCAACCTCCATTGGGGCTATGACAACCGGACCACGGCTTTCCGTGTTACCCGTTCGGCACCTCAAGCACGACGTGTTGAAAATCGCCTACCATCATCCGATGCCAATCCTTATCTCGCACTTGCAGCGTCACTCGCCTGCGGTCTTATCGGTCTAGTCGACAAACTCGAGCCTGACGAACCGTCGTCAAAGACTGTTAATGCCGATCATGTAGATTTGCCCCGTGGTCTTGTCGAGGCGGTGGAACTGTTTGACGAGAATAAACGGTTACGTTCGGTGCTGGGAGATGCGTTCGTTAACACTTATGCCGCTATCAAACGGCAAGAATTCGAAACGTTTATGGAAGTCATCAGTCCTTGGGAGCGGGAATATTTGCTGCTCAATGTGTAGGATATCAGTTCATGTTTCACGAAAACAATATATCACCGGGGCTATCCTGGTATGAATTCAGTGTAGCCGAACGCCCGACCTATCCTTCTCTCCTTGAAAAAAAAGACTGTGATGTCGCTATAATTGGTGGCGGCTTCACCGGACTTTCCGCAAGCTATCATCTGGCAAAAGCGGGCTTGAGTGTTGTGCTTGTCGACGGGGCGCGGTTTGGTGACGGAGCGTCCGGCCGCAATGGTGGACAACTTGGAACAGGCCAGCGTCAATGGGTTGAAAAGCTTGAAAAAACACTGGGGTTCGAACGGACAAAAGCTTTGTTCGATCTCGCTGAAGAAGCCAAGAAAGATATATTGGAACTTGGTAACAAAATAGATCTCGATTATGTTCCCGGACAACTGTCTCTTGCTTATAAAAAACGCGAGATTGCTGCCTATCAGGGCCATGTCGCCAACATGCTCCGTTATGGCTATGACAAATTGTCTTTTATGGACAGCAAGGAGACACATGAGCGTTTGGGGACGGATTTTTATTATGGAGGAATTCGCGATACCGGTACCGGCCACGTCAATCCGTTAAAACTGGTTGTCGGGCTTGCCAATCTCGCTTCGAAAGCAGGTGCACAGCTTTATGAAAAAACCCGTGCCACGGCAGTTCGCACTGAAGGCAATAAATGTATTGTTACGACAAGCGAGGGATATATCGTAGCCAAGCAGGTTTTGCTTGCTACCAATGGTTATGATCTGGGTTTGCAACGTTTCGTCGAAAAATATATTGTGCCGATACGTTCCTATATCGGAGCGACTGCCCCTTTACCAATTGATAGCGAAATTTTGCGTGGTGGCGAAGCTGTTGATGATTCGCGTTTTGTTGTGCGCTATTTCAGAAAAAGTGCCGATAACCGTTTATTATTCGGAGGGGTGGAAAGCTATGACCGTTCGGTTATTGACCACCTTGCCGAACGTATTCGCGCCCAGATTGTAGAGATTTTCCCAAAATTGGAGCAAATCGAACTCACCCATTGCTGGGGAGGGACAGTTGGCATTACCGTCGAACGTATGCCTTATGTCCGAAAAATTATGCCGAATGTGATTTATTGTGGCGGTTATTCCGGTCATGGTGTGATGTTGGCACCTTTTATGGGCAAGCTTTATGCAGAATCTATTCTTGGAAAGGGCGACCGGCTTTCTCTCTTCAAAGAATTGAAAATTTCTTCTTTTCCGGGCGGAACAGCATTAAGGGCGCCACTTCTTTGGGTTGCGATGCGGTTTTTTGCCTTAATGGACCGATTCTAAAAATGGTGATTGATCATTCGCCGCTTTGAAGAATGAAGCGGCTTCTACAAAATTGATGAACGACAATATTTGCTCTTGAACATATCGGATGCACATCGTCTTCTATCGGAAGCGCCGGATTTGAGGGGAAAATTGTGTTTCTCCAAAGGGGAAATGCCGGATTGCTTGTTTTTGATTGCCCGTACAATAAATTTAATGGTGAAGTAACCGGCAAATTAACAGCTTATTCAGCACCTCAAGGCATATATATCGTGATATGAATAAGATTTAAGACTAGAGGTAAAGCATCTGAGGACTTTGGTATTTCTATGGTAAGTAAAATAATTCCTATTCCCCCGTTTGATTGCATTGTTTTTGGCGGTGCGGGCGATCTTGCCGAAAGAAAGCTTTTGCCTGCACTCTATCACCGCCAATGCACGGGACAATTCAGTGAGCCGACGCGCATTATCGGTACATCACGCTCGAAACTGACAGATGAAGAATATCGCAATTTTGCGCGCCAAGCGATCGAGAAACATGTTTCGGCCGCTGATATAGACAAAGGCCAAGTTGACCGTTTTCTCAAAAGGCTCAGTTACGTTCCCGTTGACGCTACAAGCGATGACGGTTGGGACAAATTGAAAAAAGCAATCGAGATTTCTTCGAAAAACACGATCAGAGCTTTTTATCTGGCGGTCAGTCCGGCACTTTTCGGTAGTATTGCCGAACATTTGGGAAAAAATGGGCTGGTAACCGATGAAACCCGTATCATCGTCGAAAAACCGATTGGACGGGATCGTGAAACCGCAACCAAGCTTAACGACACATTGGCACGGGTTTTTCACGAGAAGCAGATTTTCAGAATCGACCATTATCTTGGTAAAGAGACTGTCCAGAATTTGATGGCATTGCGCTTTGCCAATGCGCTTTATGAACCATTATGGAATTCTGCCCATATCGACCATGTCCAGATAACAGTAGCCGAATCAGTCGGGCTTGAGGGACGTGCCGGTTATTATGACAACGCGGGCGCTCTTCGCGACATGGTGCAAAACCATATGTTGCAACTTTTGTGTCTGGTCGCGATGGAACCACCTTCAGCCAATACGGCCGATGTTGTCCGTGACGAGAAGCTCAAAGTTCTGCATTCGCTTTCCCGTATCGATAGCCATAATGTGACAACCCACACCGTACGGGGGCAATATAAGGCCGGTGCTTCGACAAGCGGGCCTGTCGGTTCCTATCTTGATGATCTTAAAAAAGATAAGAGCAATACCGAAACATTTGTTGCGCTGAAAGTTGACATTAACAATTGGCGTTGGGCAGGTGCACCCTTTTATTTGCGCACCGGCAAACGACTTGCCACCCGCATGTCGGAAATTGTGGTGACGTTCAAACCCATTCCGTATAATATTTTCGGCAGCGAGGCCGGTGAAATTGTACCGAACCGGCTGGTTATCCGTTTGCAGCCTGATGAGGGTGTCAAACAATGGCTGATGATCAAGGATCCGGGGCCGGGGGGAATGCGGCTTCATCATGTGCCACTTGATATGACATTTGCCGATTCATTTCAGGTTCGCAATCCCGACGCTTATGAACGTTTGTTGATGGATGCTGTCCGTGGCAACCAGACATTGTTCATGCGGCGTGATGAAGTCGAAGCAGCGTGGAGCTTTGTCGACCCGATCGAAGAAGGTTGGGAAGCAACAAATATGCCGGTTCAAGGTTATACGGCAGGAACATGGGGGCCATCAAAATCGATTGCCCTGATTGAGCGGGATGGTCGTACATGGAACGACACAGTTTAGGGTATTTGTTATGAGCTTGATGGATACAAACCGGCTGAATTTCGATACGCCTTCGGCATTGGCTTCAGCTTTGGCTGATCGGGTCGCAGCAGAATTGAGTGTTGCCATTGTGGAACGCAAACAAGCAGTGCTGGCAGTGTCAGGTGGTAAAACACCAGAACTTTTTTTCCATTATCTCGCCAAGGCAGATATTGATTGGAAAAACATTCTTGTCACTCTGGTGGATGAACGATTTGTGCCCGTGACAGATGATCGTTCCAACGAACGTCTGGTGCGTTCAAGCCTCTTACAGAATTTTGCTTCAAAAGCCCGCTTTTATGGCCTTTATAACCCGTCAATTACTGCAGAACTTGCGGCCTTTTCCGCAGCAAGCCGCATTAACGGCCTGCCACGGCCTTTTGATGTGATCGTTCTTGGCATGGGAACCGACGGGCATACAGCCTCGTTCTTCCCGGGTGGTGACCGCTTGAAACAGGCCATTGATCCGGAATCGCGTGCGCTGGTTTTACCAATTCATGCACGTGGCTTGAAGGAAGCCCGCTTAACGCTTACATTGCCCGTTATTGTCGAAGCACGTTTTATCGCTCTTCATATTGAAGGTCAGACGAAACTGGATGTTTTCGAACGGGCTTTACAAGACGGACCGGTTGAAGAATTGCCAATTCGTGCGGTGTTGAAAAATACGCGCCATCCTGTTCAGGTCTACTGGTCGCCCAATGAAGAGGAAAAGCAGATCACGGATGGAACCCATTCGTTATTTGACACAGTTTCAGTTTAGGAGAAATAGAGAACATGTCTCTTTCAGGCACAATTGCTGCCGTGACAGACCGCATTCGCGAACGGTCAAAGAAAAGTCGCGAAATCTATCTTGACCGGATAAACCATGCCGCACGCAATCGCCCGCGTCGCAGCTTTTTTGCTTGTGCCAATCAGGCGCACAGCTTTGCCGCTTGTGCACCGCTCGATAAAGAGCGGTTGAAGGAAGACGTTGTTGGCAATATCGGTATTATCACCGCCTATAATGATATGTTGTCTGCGCATCAGCCTTTTGAAGCTTTTCCTGAAATTATCAGGGCTGCAGCGCGCGAAGCCGGTGGTGTAGCCGAAGTTGCCAGCGGTGTACCGGCAATGTGTGACGGCATTACCCAAGGTTATACCGGCATGGAGCTGTCGCTTTTTTCACGCGATGTGATAGCTATGGCTGCTGCCGTCGGTCTGTCGCATGACGTGTTCGATGCTGCACTTTATCTTGGCATTTGCGATAAAATTGTACCGGGTCTTGTCATTGCCGCTTTGACATTCGGGCATATTCCGGCAATTTTTGTGCCCTCTGGCCCTATGACAACCGGTCAGGGCAACGACAAAAAAGCCGAAATCCGTCAGCTATATGCCGAAGGCAAGGTTGACCGCAAAGCATTGCTTCAATCGGAAGCGACATCCTATCATGGGCCGGGAACTTGCACTTTTTATGGAACTGCCAATTCCAACCAGATGATGATGGAAATGATGGGGCTTCATATGCCGGGAGCCGCATTCATCAACCCCAATACACCCTTGCGCGATGCATTAACGCGGGAAGCAACAAAGCGTGCTCTCAAAATTACCGCTCTTGGCAATGAATATACGCCAGTGGGTGCGATGATTGACGAAAAGTCTTTTGTCAATGCGATTGTCGGGTTGAATGCTACAGGTGGTTCGACCAACCATACAATTCATCTGATCGCTATGGCTCATGCAGCAGGCATTGATCTTACCTGGGGCGATATTGCCGAAATTTCATCGGTTGTTCCGCTTATCGCGAGGGTTTATCCCAATGGTCTTGCCGATGTGAACTATTTTCATGCCGCAGGCGGCATGGGATTTGTTATCAAACAATTGATTGAAGCGGGACTTGTTCATGAAGATGTCCGCACAGTTGTCGGCGAGGGGTTGGATGCTTATGCAACCGAACCGAAACTGGGAAGTGACGGGCAAGTTGTGCGTGAACCGGCACCGGAAAAAAGTGGCGATGAAAAAGTGCTCACCGGATGGCGGAAACCTTTTCAAGCGGATGGCGGCATTCGGGTACTTTCCGGCAATATGGGCGCTGCTATTATCAAAGTGTCGGCAGTCAAACCCGAACGCTGGTTGATTGAAGCACCGGCTCTTGTTTTCAATGACCAACTGGAACTTCAAGACGCTTTCAAAGCCGGCAAACTTGACGGTAAGGATTTTGTTGCCGTTGTGCGCTATCAGGGGCCGAAAGCCAATGGTATGCCGGAATTGCATAAACTGACGACAGTTCTTGGTGTGTTGCAGGATCGCGGGCAGAAGATTGCCCTTGTCACCGATGGTCGCATGTCCGGCGCATCCGGCAAAATTCCGGCAGCAATCCATGTTACGCCCGAGGCGCTTGATAACGGGCCGATTGCACGATTGAAAGACGGCGATATGATCCGGCTTGATGCCAATGACGGAACATTGACAATTCTTGTCGACGAACAGGAGTTCAACAACAGACAGATCGAACATCCTGATCTTTCAGCAAATGAATTCGGAACCGGACGCGAGCTTTTCCGCGTTTTCCGCGAATTTGTCGGGCGGGCAGATCAAGGAGCAAGCGTCGTCGTTGGTCCATTGCGCCAATAGTCGATATAAACAATTTATATTCAAAAAAAACGCTCCGGATTTAATTGTTCCGGAGCGTTTTTTATTGATTTCCTGAAATGACATCCAACAAATGTTTTGAAGGAAATGTCGCAACCCCATCAGAATTTTGGCAAAGGCAAATTATTTGCCTTGCAAGCAGCTTTCAAAGTATTTGCCATCAACATTGCAATTGTCATAGGCCCGACACCACCGGGAACAGGGGTGATGAAGCCTGCCACTTTTTCTGCGGTTTTATAGTCGACATCACCGACAAGGCGGGTTTTGCCCTGACCTTTTTCAGGTGCTGGAACGCGGTTAATGCCAACATCAATGACCGTTGCACCGGGTTTTATCCAGTCGCCTTTGATCATTTCCGGTTTACCGACAGCCGCCACAAGAATATCGGCACTGCGGCAGACATCATCAATTTCGCGGGTGCGGCTATGGGCAATGGTTACTGTTGCATTGGCCGCAAGAAGCAGCGCTGCAACAGGTTTTCCAACAATATTCGAACGGCCGACGACCACGGCATCAAGTCCTGAAAGATCTTTACCCAAACCATGTTTGATCATGTACATGATACCGGCGGGTGTGCAGGGGATAAATGCGTCTTCGATTGCACCGGTCATGAGTTTTCCGGCATTGATATAGTGGAAGCCGTCAACATCTTTATCCGGCGAAATTGTCTGGATAACATGATCGGCATTGATATGCGCCGGTAATGGTAATTGTACCAGAATGCCGTGGATATTTTTGTCTTCATTCAGTTCCTTGACGAGAGCAAGCAAATCCGACTCGCTGGTCTTCTCGTCCAGTTCATATTTGTTGGATAGAAAACCGCATTCTTCAGCGCGTTTTTCCTTGGATGCAACATAAACCTTGCTGGCAGAATCCTCTCCGACAATAATCACCGCAATACCCGGTTGAATATTGTGTTGTTCACGTAAAACAGCAGTTTCCTGTTTTACCTTGGCAAGGATGTCTTCAGAAAGTTTTTTCCCGTCGATCACATTGGCCATAGAGGAATCCTTTCACTCGGCTTTTTGTTCTGCTTTAAAGCATTTTCCTGAAATAAAACAGGTCATTGTGTCAAGATTGTACGCATTTGACACAGAGGAGTTGGAAAATAGCGAGTTGAGCTGCAAGAGCAAGAGAAAATAGGCTTTTGTCTGTTAAAGCCGCAAAATATTCATGCGATACTCTTCGCCGGTGGAAATTCGAATGAAGATTTTAGATGTTTTTAGCGGACGGAAAGCATTTTTATCAAACAAATTTGCAAGATAAGCGTGGGGGGCACAAAAGAGGCGCGTCACCGGAACAACCAATCCCCTTATCAATCTGTCTTGCTATTATGAAAAACTGTGTGACCGGATAAGAATGTGGGGCAAAAAGATTATATGCGGTTTTAATAACAAACTGCATATAGTCTGTTCTATTTCAAAAGCCACCCCAAAATCGGCGCAAGCAGAACATTGACAATGCCAACCATCACCATAACGAGGCCGGCAATCGACCCTTCTTGGCGCCCCATCTGGTGGGCACGGGCAACGCCTGCTCCGTGTGCCCCCATACCGAAAAGGGCACCACGTGCAAGGGACGAGCGTAGCGGCAGATATTTGACAATAACTTCACCGAGTGCAGCGCCCATAACACCCGTCAGAACAACAAAAATGGCTGTCAAATCCGGAATGCCGCCAATATCACCCGAAACCTCCATGGCAAAAGGTGTGCTGATCGAACGCGGCATAAGACTGAGCCGCAAAGTCGGATCGAGTTGCATAAGTGTTGCAAGCCCCCAAGCCGACAACATCGAGGCAAAAGAACCGACGATGATACCGATTGTCAGAATAAACCAGTTTTTAACGATGATGCGGCGTTGCTGCCAGATTGGTACCGCAAAGGCAACGGTGACCGGCCCCAGAATGGCAACCAGCCAATGGGTGGCCTTGATGTAATGGGCATAATCACCTTTAAGCAAGACCACAACAATCATCAAAAGAAGCGGTGTTACCGCCAAGGGTGTTAGCCACCAATAAGAAAAACGGCGGTAAAATGCTTTTGCCGCCATATAAAGAAGGATGGTAACGAGCGACCAGAAAACCGTTTTGAAAACCGGACTGGTATAAAGCTCTATATCAGCCATATATTGTTCGAGATTTGATTCAATGTTTAACATGACGCATCAACATCCAGCGGTAACAAAGATCTATTGTCAAAGCGGTGATACTCATAACAACAAAAGTACCCCCAAGAATAACAACCAGAATTTTAATACCCAACAAGCCGATAAATTCTTTGTGATTGAGCAGGGCAAGAACTGCTGGAACAAAAAATAGGAGCATTTCGGCAATGAGCCAATCGGCACCGCGTTTCATGCTTAATATGCTGAGTTTGTGGCTCGCCAGTGCAAGAAGTGCAAGTACCATACCGATAATTGCGCCCGGAATCGGTAGGCTCAAAGCCCAGCTAATGACCTCGCCAATAATCCAGAATGCGCACAAAAGTCCCATCTGTGCAAATATGTTGCGATGGAAAAG
>CAMLLT010000044.1 GCA_946480935.1 uncultured Bartonella sp.
GATGCAACAGTTATTGCAACGGCACTGCCTGCAATGGGCAAAACATTTGCAACAGATCCTGTAAATATAAACACCGGCATGAGTGCCTATATGCTCACACTTGGTGTCTTTATTCCTGCAAGCGGTTGGCTGACAGACAGGTTCGGTTCACGCGCTATGTTTTCATTAGCTGTTCTCATCTTTACGCTTGCCTCTCTATTATGCGGACTATCGCCCAATTTGACTTTTTTCATTTGTGCTCGCATCTTGCAAGGCATGGGTGGTGCACTCATGGTTCCGGTCGGTCGCCTCGTTGTTTTGCGTCAAACCCCGAAAAACAAGCTTGTCGAAGCAATTGCTCTTCTTACCTGGCCGGGATTGGTCGCACCGATTTTGGGGCCGCCGCTCGGTGGTTTTATCGCCCAATATTTTCACTGGAGCCTTATTTTTTATCTGAATATTCCGTTAGGTTTTATTATTCTTCTTTTCAGTTTGAAAACCTTCCCTGATGAAAAAAGTGAAACAGCGCGATCTTTCGATCTTATGGGCTTCCTGCTTACCGGCATAGGACTTGCGACAGTTCTTTTTGCTGCAGAAAAAGTCGGTGATAGCTATGGTCTCACACCACTTGTTATGGCTTGTTTTGTTATTGGTGTGACACTGCTTTCATGGAGTATTTTTCATCTTGAACATGCCAAGGCACCGCTTCTTTCGTTAAAAGCTCTTTCTTATCAAACATTTGCTGTTTCGATATATGGCGGGACAGGTTTCAGGATGACATCCAATGCCGTCATCTTTATCCTGCCATTGATGGCCCAATTGGCGATGGGTTTTACATCGACCGAGGCAGGGTTTCTATTAATGCCGATTTTTGCCGGTACTCTTGCAATCAAACCATTTACAACTCCGCTAATGCGTTATTTCGGTTTCAAGCGCACACTCATTGTCAATTGTCTTTTCAATGCGTTATTTATTGCCCTATGCGGAACCTTTTCACGCGGAATGCCGGTTTCATTTATGGTGGTTGTGCTGACTTTGAGTGGCGTGTTCCGTTCTATCCAGTTCACGGCTTTGAATACAATTGCATTTGCCGATGTTCCGGGCGAGGAAATGAACGGTGCCAACACATTGTTTTCAACAGTTTTTCAATTGAATATAGGTCTTGGAATTGCATTGGGCGCAATATGTTTGCGCACCGCCGCTCAGATAACCGGTGCCGAACTTGAAACGTCCCTTCTACCGTTCAAAATGGCATTTTATATCGTTGCTTTTATCAGCCTCTTGCCATTATGGGGATTGTTGCGGTTAAAACGCGGCGCGGGGGATCTTGTCGCCGGACATGTGAAGAGCTAGATTTAACAAGCCATAAGCCGTCTTCCAGAACAGGCTGGCAAAATAGAGCAACAAGAAGGTGGGCGGCAACATTATTATGACCACAGATCAGATTATGGCTTTTTCCATCATTGGTCTCATGATGGCAGTCTTCATATGGGATCGCTTTCGTTACGATGTTGTGGCAGTCTTGACGTTATTGCTTGCCTGCGCAGTCGGTATTGTTAGTCCGAAAGAGGCTTTTAAGGGATTTAGCGACGACATAGTGATCATCGTTGCAAGTGCCTTACTTGTCAGTGCGGGGGTCGCTCGTTCCGGAATAATGGAACTGATCATCCAGCGCGTATGGCCGGATGTGAAATCCGTTCGGCTGCAACTTTGTTTTCTGGTTATTGTGGTCACGATACTTTCAGCTTTTGTTAAAAATATCGGTGCCCTGGCTATTATGTTGCCAATTGCATTCCAGTTCGCCCGCCGCTCCAATGTCTCGCCCTCCATTTTTCTTATGCCCATGTCGTTCGGGGCGTTGCTCGGCGGCTTGATGACGCAGATCGGCACCTCGCCCAATGTTGTCGTTTCTGCCATGCGGGAGCATCTTGTCGGAAAAAGTTTTACCATGTTCGACTTTACTCCGGTTGGGGCAACTGTTGCCGCAGTCGGTGTACTTTATCTCGTTTTTTTCTCTTGGTTGGTGCCGGCACGCGCGCGTAAATCCACTTCGCCTGCCAATGGCTTGACAAGCCGTGATTATATCTCGGAAGCCCGTGTCGCCAGCGGATCGACAGTGATCGGTAAACAAATCTCCGATCTCGTCAAACCGGCGGCAGGAGATGCCATGGTTTTACAAATTATCAGAAACAAGAACCTTATCTCTCCATTGCCGGATTTTTCGCTGGCAGAGGGAGATACAGTTGTTCTTGAAGGCACACATAGCGGTCTCGACTCGGTTATCAATGCCGCAAAACTCGATATTGCCAAAGGCCGTGATGTCCAGACAGGTGACAAATTGCGCCAGATAGACGTTGTGGAAGCAGTTGTCACCGACAATTCCCCTCTTATAGGTATCAATGCAAAAAGACTTAATCTCTTTGATCGGTACGATGTCAATTTGTTAGCCTTGAGTCGCCCTCAGGAACGTGTCAGACAAAGACTGGGCGATATCGTTTTCAGGCTTGGTGATGTGATTGTTTTGCAGGGACGTGATGATATCATTCCGGATCTGCTGCAAGAATTGAAATGCCTTCCGCTCGCCAAGCGTAACATCATGTTCGGCAGTTTGCGGCATGGATTGGTGCCCTTGACTATCCTGTTTATTGCAATTGCGGCAACCGCATTGCAAATTGTTCCGGTCGCACTTGCTTTTTTTGCGGCAGCCGTTGCCATGATCGTTTTTCGGGTCATACCTGCAAGAGATGCTTATCAGGCGCTTGATGGTCAGATATTGGTTATGCTTGCAGCACTGATACCGGTGAGCCAAACATTGGAAAAAACCGGTTGTACAAAAATAATCGGCCATTGGCTCAGTATGTTTGCATCATCGCTACCGCCTTCCGGTGCATTGGCGGTTATTCTCGTTGCCGCAATGCTCGTTACTCCATTTCTCAATAATGCGGCAACAGTCATGGTTATGGCACCCATTGCAACGAGCTTTGCCGAGTCGCTTCAATTCAAACCGGAAGCATTTTTAATGGCTGTTGCCATCGGTGCGGGATGTGATTTTCTGACCCCCATTGGCCATCAGTGCAATATGCTCGTTATGGGGCCGGGTGGTTATCATTTCAGCGATTATCCACGGCTTGGTGCACCTTTAAGTGTTCTCATAGCTGTGGTTTCAGTTCCGATGTTGATGTGGGTGTGGCCGCTTACATGATGACCATCGGTTTTAAACTCAAGCTGAGGCAAGCACTCAATCAGGTCAGGTCGAGCTGGAAGGATGCTCTATGTGCGGGCTTGGCTGCCGGCCTTGCATGGTTTATCTCGGTCCATTTCCTTGATCATGAACACCCGATCTATGCGGCAATGACGGCGCTTATCTGCTTGGCTCCGGGGGTGCCCAGTCATGGACGTCAGGCAATCTATGTATTGATCGGCGTGTTGACAGGTGTGGCGGTCGGAGAATTGACATTGCTCCTTCCTCCCATGCCGACCGAAGTGCGTATTGCTATTGTGGGATTTGCGGGGATGACGATTGCATCGGCTTATTCCATTGTTCCGGCCATTATTATTCAAGCAGGCATTTCGGCGGTTATGGTTTTTGCGTTAGGAGCAGATGTTGCCGGCTGGACACGCGCGATTGATGTTGCTGTCGGAACGTCGATCGGTCTCATTTTCAGCCAAATCCTGTTTACGCCTGACCCATTGAAAACCCTGCATTTGGCAGTGGAACGTTTTTTTAAAGAAGTGGCTTTGAATTTCACACTCGCTGCCGATGCGCTTGAAAGAAACGATGTTTCGGATTCTATCAAAGCAATGAAGAGCTGCAGCCGCACCCATTCGGCACTGATCGGGTTAATCGGTGCAATTGACGTTGCGCGTTCGAATGCCCGTTGGACATTGCGCGGACGATTATCATCACGTGAAGTCGTTTCACTTTCTGCTCGCTATGATCAATCAGGCATCAGACTTTATGCTTCGTCACTGCTTTTTTGTGAGGCAATGGTAAACGCGATACGCAAAGGGCGGGAAGCGCCACCGGAGTGGCTGATAGAGGCGTTAAAACTCATTGTCCAAAATTGTCGTTTTATTGCTGGCGAAGCAAAGTTGGGGCAAGAATTTGTATTTCCCGATCGCTCGGGGCGGGCCGAAGCCTCATTGACATGGCGCGAATGCGTAATTGACATTGAAATGGTAGAAACGACACTTGCACGTTTCTATAAAAGCAGGACACGGAGAAGCCGTCTTGCTGCTTATCGGAAAAAGCAAATTCTTGATGCCGTGAGAGAACAAATTGCTGAACGCAAACGGGCCGAAGCTCTTCTTACCGATGAAGAAGAAGATAAAAAGTTGTAAAAAAGAAGGAGATGATCTTATTGTGACCTTTTTTCATGATAAGGACTACCATCTTTGTTAAATTATGCTTAAAAGCCCTAGAACCCCATTTTTGACAGGAAAAGATAATGTCGAATGAAAGTTTTATTCGTGAGGTGAATGAAGAGATCCGTCAGGAAAAGGCAAAGGCCTTGTGGGGGAATTATGGCCCTTATCTCATACTGGCAGCCATTATTCTTGTGCTCGGAACCGGCATTTATCAAATTTATGACCATTGGCAATCGTCGAAAGCCGGACGTATCGGGGATACACTGCTTATAAGCTTCGACCTTTCTGACGCGCGCAATTTTGATGAAGCATTGACAAAACTTGATGATGTAGAAAAAACCGGTTTTGGCGATTATCCTTTTTTGGCGGGCTTGCGAAAAGCAGCAATATTCATGAAGCAAGGTGATGCTACCAAAGCAGTAGCCGAATTTGACAAGGTTGCCGGTAACAAAAATGCTTCGGAAATTTTACAAAAAGTCGCTAAAATTCGGGCAGCCTATATTCTTGTCGACAGTGGTTCTTTCGAAGATGTCGAAAAACGCGTGAAAGATCTTGCAACCGATGTTGATTCAACACGCATTATGGCTCGTGAAGCTCTCGGGCTTGCAGCTTACAAAGCCGGAAAAATGGACGATGCCCATTATTATTTCCAGAAGATTGTCGATGAAGGCCTGGGCGGCTTCAAAGCCACAGAACGTTCGCGTCTTATGCTTGAACTTATGCAAAGCTCCGGTGCTATAGCCAAGGAATAGAAAATGGGTTTGACCATTGCAATTGTCGGTCGTCCCAATGTTGGTAAATCGACGCTGTTTAATCGTCTCGTCGGACAAAAATTGGCCCTCGTTGATGACACACCCGGTGTGACGAGAGATCGGCGGCGTCATGCTGCTCGCCTGATGGATTTGCGATTTGATGTCATTGATACCGCAGGCCTAGAAGAAGCCAAAAGCGATACGCTGGAAGGGCGTATGCGTGCCCAGACCAAAGCGGCCATTGATGAAGCGGATCTTATTCTTTTTGTACTTGATGCAAAAAGTGGCATGACGGCCAATGATCTGAATTTTGCTTCACTCGTTCGCAAGTCGGGTAAGCCGATTGTATTGGTTGCCAATAAATCGGAGTCGAAACAGGCAACAGCAGGATTTTATGAAGCATGGTCTCTCGGCATTGGCGAGCCATGTCCGATTTCTGCCGAACATGGGCTCGGCCTTCAGGATTTGCGCGATGCTATAGTTGACGCTGTGGGGAAAGAAAGAGCCTTTTCTCGAACTCTTGAAGACGAAAATCTTCGTCAGGACAAAACGACATTTGGCGAAGATATTGACGACCCTGAAGCGGATGAACCGGCTTATGATTCGACAAAACCTTTGCGTATTGCAATTGTCGGCCGACCGAATGCCGGAAAATCAACGCTCATCAATACAATGCTCGGTCAAGACCGTTTGTTGACCGGTCCTGAAGCAGGAATTACCCGTGATTCGATTTCGGTCGATTGGCGCTGGAAAGATCGCGAGATTAAACTTTATGACACTGCCGGCTTGCGAAGGAAGTCAAAAGTCGAGGGAAAACTCGAAAAGCTCTCGGTAGCCGAAACATTGCGCGCTATCCGTTTTGCCGAAGTTGTTATTATTGTACTTGATGCGACAATTCCGTTCGAAAAACAGGATTTGCAAATAGCCGATCTTGTAATTCGCGAAGGTCGTGCGCCGGTCATTGCTTTTAATAAATGGGATTTGATTGAGAACAGGCAGGAGACGCTAGCGCGATTACATGAAGAATGTGCGCGGCTTTTACCGCAAGTGCGAGGTTTGAGGGCGGTTCCTGTATCCGGCGAAAGAGGTGAGGGGATAGCACGCCTCATGGAAAACGTCGAGCTGGTTCACCGTATCTGGAATCGCCGTATATCCACCGGTAAGCTCAACAGGTGGCTTGCGGAAATAACAGCCTATCATCCGGCACCGGCAGTTTCCGGACGGCGTTTAAAAGTGAAATATATTACACAGATCAAGACCCGCCCACCTGTCTTTGTTATTTCGTGTTCGCGACCGGAGGCTATGCCTCAATCCTATCTGCGTTATCTTGTAAACAGTTTGCGTGATTCTTTTGACATGCCTGGCGTTCCGATAAGGCTGACAATGACCACCTCTGATAATCCGTTTGCCGGACGAGCTAAAAAACGCTGAGTCGTTTTTTAAAAAAATTTCGTTTGCACATTATTCAGGAATATTAACAAATCGGCTTTGTGATTTTCGAAAATGCCGATAAACGCACAATTTTGGCGTTAACCATTTTAGCAAATTAAGGAAAAATTAATCAATAAAATCAACGAATAAGGTGGTTTTTGTTAACCATAAATAAAGGTTGATCAGGCTATCTTCACACCCACAGAAAACAAGTTTTTCTTTTTGTTTTGCGTAAGCGTATTTGCGTTGGAGTGATGTGGTGTTTGAAGTATCTTTCATACCGTCTTTGCGCCGTCATGGTAACAAAGGAAAGCGCAGTGATGTGCTTCGCACCGCATCCTCTTATTATATGCCAGAGGGGCGTTTCTACGAAGCGCCTGTCATTCTGAAGCAAGAAAAACGGAAGCCTCGTGTTTTACCGCTTTTTCTTGGAGCAAGCCTTTCGGTTTTTGCACTATCATCCATTTACAAGCTCGATATGGATGGGGCTGTTTCATCTCAAAAATTGGCTTTGGCAGATGATTCGAGAAACAAAGCGATCAATGCCTCTTCGCTTGTTGATCCGATGAAGGCTTCCGGTATCGAATTATCCGGAAATGTCCGGTCACATTCATTAGGCCAGAAAAAAATTGACCTCGCTTCCGACAATAATGCTTCCAATCCTGATGTTAAACAGGAAAAGCGCAAGACTCTGGAACATAGGGACGAGGAAAGTTACAATATATCCTTTAGTGAAGAACCGGAATGGCTGCTGAGCAGCGGGAGAATTACGCCGTTTTCAGAAAGTTTCCAACAGGTTGGTTCATTCGAGATGGCTCAAAGAACAGCCCCTGAAAATGACGCGTCACAAAATGACGGAGAGAAGAAAGATAACGCCGATCAAAAATCCGAGGCAAAAATAGCTCTCGTCATTCCTCAAAAGAAACCGGTCGCGAAACTTCCCGTTCCGAAGATTCTCAAGAACCTCGTTACCAATGATAATCCTGACGTGATGGCTCTTGCCTATGCGCCTGCCAACGCGAAAGTCGATACAAGTGCGTTCGATAGCGTGCTAACGGAAAAACATTCCCAGATCGACCGTAACGGTCGCTTTATTCCGCCGATCGGGCGTAATGATCATGCCTGGGCCGCAACACCTTTACCTCCCGAGGCTTTTTCGGCAAAAGAACAGAAATGTCTGGCAGAAGCTGTTTATTTCGAGTCCCGCGGAGAATCAATAAAGGGACAAGCGGCTGTGGCTCAGGTTGTTTTGAACAGAGTGAGAAATCCGGCCTATCCCAATACGATTTGCGGTGTTGTTTACCAGAATACCAACTGGATCAACCATTGCCAGTTTTCATTTGCTTGTGACGGTCGCAAGCACAGAGTAACCGAAATAGCGCAATGGACGGTTGCCCAGCAAGTTGCACGTGCTGTTTCGGCTGGCCAGATATGGTTTCCCGAAGTCGGTTCGGCTACCCACTATCATGCTGTCTATGTTCGCCCGCGCTGGGCACGCACAATGATAAAAGTGGACAAAATCGGCTTGCATATTTTTTATCGCACCCGCTATGGCGGCTGGATTTGATATTAAACTTATTATTTTATCCTAAAAAGATATTAAAAAACAATAAGTTATGGATATTTTTCAGATTTTGTTGCGAACAAAATGAAGTTAATGGAAGCCTTTACTTTCCCGTTTAAAGAAAATTCCTTTTGATCTTGGGGAATGGCCGCTTGACGAATGCCTCTAGTAACAATATGTTGCGCCCAAACTCTAGAGGTCAGACCTTTACTTTGCATTTGGGATTAAGGGGCCAAATATGGCGAAAGGTGATAAACCTGATAAGCCTGAGAGAGGTACTCGAATACCGGAGCAGGGGGGCAGTCCTGAACCTTCGGATCTGGAAATACGCAGGCGAAATCTGCAAGAAAAATTGGCGCGTTATAGCTCGGCCAAAAAACCGGATCAGGAAGAGGAGGAATCTGGACCGCCAAAGGGGATGGCACAAGCAATCAGATTATCCAGTGAATTTTTGGCTGGTGTTGTGGTTGGTGTTATACTAGGGTTAGGAGTTGATCAATTGGCAGGAACATCGCCGTGGGGATTGATTATTTTTCTTTTCCTTGGATTTTCTGCCGGAGTATTGAATATATTACGGTCGGTGGGGGCTGTGGCTCCCAGTCAAATTGGCAAAAACGGCGCATCGCGCCAAGATGATGGGCCTAATAAGCCCGAGTAAAAGAGGTTAAGGTGTCAGCGAGCGGTCCAGATCCTATTCATCAGTTTCAGATGTCTAAGCTGATCAATATTTCTATCGGAAATATGGATTTATCATTCACCAATGTTTCGCTCTTTATGGCAATAACAGTGGTTTTTTCCTCAATGTTCCTGTTTGCATCTTCTTCAAGTCGTGGAATTGTCCCGACCCGAATGCAATCAATCTCGGAAATTACCTATGAATTTGTTGCCAATATGTTGCGCGGTTCGGCGGGGGCACAAGGAATGCGGTTTTTCCCGCTTGTGTTTTCGATATTCATATTTGTGCTTGTAGCCAACTTTTTAGGTCTTTTCCCTTATTTCTATACCGTTACATCGCAGATCGCCATTACATTTGCTCTTGCGATGCTTGTCATTTTTACCGTGGTTATTTACGGTTTTATCAAGAACGGGTTCGGATTTTTGAGATTGTTCGTTCCTTCCGGTGTGCCGGTTGTCATCTTGCCGCTGGTGACAATAATCGAAGTTATTTCGTTCCTGTCTCGTCCAATCAGCCTCTCTGTTCGTCTTTTTGCCAACATGTTGGCAGGACACATTACACTGAAAGTGTTTGCCGGTTTTGTTGTCTCTATGATAGGCTTGGGGGCGGCCGGCATCGGTGGCTCGATCCTGCCTCTTATAATGACTGTTGCAGTCACTGCACTTGAGGTTCTTGTGGCGTTTCTTCAAGCCTATGTTTTTACTATTCTAACCTGTATGTACCTTGCTGATGCGGTGCATCCCGGACATTGATGAAACTGGTGGGCTTCCACCGCTTTTAAATGCGATTTTGCTTCAAAGGAGAATGATATGGAATTAGCACTCGCAGCAAAATATATAGGCGCTGGTCTCGCCTGCTTTGGTATGGCAGGTACAGCTCTCGGCCTAGGTAACATTTTTGGTAGCTATCTTTCGGGTGCTCTTCGCAATCCGTCTGCTGCCGATGGTCAGTTTGCACGTTTGGTTTTCGGCTTTGCTGTTACAGAAGCTTTGGGCATTTTCTCGTTGCTCGTTGCTATTCTGCTTCTCTTCGCTGTCTGATAAGTAAATGCCTTTGGCTATTGCATTTGGCGAGGCAGGCGTAAAGCCTGCCACACGCTCTTCCGCTAGAGCCAAGAGCAAAAAAGAAAAACCTTAAGCTGCCGCAAGGCTGTTACCATTTGTTTTTCAAAAGCATTGGAGCTTGTGAGAGGGTAAAACGGGATGTTTCTATCTAGCGCACTTGCGCAAACTGTCGAAACGCCAGTAGAACATGCGGGCGAAGCTGCACAACATGCAGGGCGTGTTTTTCCGCCTTTTGATTTTTCATACTACGAATCGCATATATTCTGGCTCATTATTTGTTTTGGCCTGTTTTATATATTCATATCCAGGATCATTGTTCCGCGTATCGGCGGTACAATTGAAATCCGACGGGATAGAATTGCTTCCGACCATGATAAAGCGGAACGTATGAACATGGAGCGCGAAAGCGCCATTGCTTCCTATGAACGTGAGCTTTCTGAAGCGCGCTCTCGTGCTATTGCAATTGCACAAAGCTCCGCCGATGAAATTCGCAACAAGGTTGATGAAGAACGTAAAAAGTCGGAAGCCGAGCTTGATAAAAAGCTGGCAGAATCCGAAGAAAGAATTAAAAAAATCCGAAACAACGCTATGGGTAATGTTAACAAGATTGCCGAGACGACAGCAGCAGAGATTGTTGAAGAACTGATCGGGAAGAAGGTCAGTGCTTCGGATGCAACGGCAGCAGTCAAGGCAGTAAGCGGTTTGGAGTAAAAAGTCATGATGACAGATACGTTCTGGGCGCTGATAGGATTACTGCTTTTTATCGCCGTTCTCGTCTATTACAAAGTGCCGGCACTTCTTAATAGTTTTCTGGACAAACGTGCCGAACTCATTCGCAGTGAGCTTGATGAGGCACGTCGTACGCGTGAAGAAGCCCAGGAACTTCTGGCTGTTTATCAGGCTAAACGCGAACAGGCCGAAAAGGAAGCAAAAGAGATTATTGCTGCTGCAAAACGTGAAGCAGAACTGCTTGCAAAAGATGCTCACCAGAAAATGGCTGATTATGTTGCCCGCCGTAACAAAATGGCAGAACAAAAAATTGCTCATGCGGAATCGGAAGCAATCGACGCAGTTAAGGCTTCAGTCGTTGATATTGCTGTTGCTGCGGCAAAAGAAATGCTGGTCAAGGAAATTGACGATAAAAAATCTGCAAGTCTTATTAAGGACTCGCTTGCTGATGTCAAAGCCCACCTTAATTAAAATTCCGTCTTGAATAACAGGGCGAAAGATCACGGAAAACCACGCTTCGAGCGTGGTTTTTCTATGTTTTTCAATAATAAAGTTTTTCGGGATTGGAAAAATAGTTCCAACATTATTCCTTAAAAAGTACAAAGAGTACGAAATGCATTTTCCGCGATAATTCATTTGTCTTTTTGAGACCTTTGGCGGTTTTGACAAGCACCTCCCGAATGGGAGCTTGATGCCGATGATAACGCGTGACGGTTAATGCTGATGGTAAAGCGCAAAGCTTAATGCTTGCGATAAAGAGCAAAGTTCAATATTGGCGACGAAGTCCAAAGTTTAATACTGATGGTAAAGCGTGACGTTTAATGATCGCGATGGAGCGCAAAGCTAAATGCCAGCGATAAAGCACGAAGTTTATGCCGTCGCCGAAGCGTGACGTTTACTGCCGCCGATAGCTGCGAAAAACGGAAACGGGAATGGCAAGATAATTTGTGCTATAAAGCCCGAATAATGAGTTGGAAAGTGATCGAAATCTTTGTTTCTGGCCACAACCGGCTTGTGCAATTCATTTTTCGGCGTTTGACGACGCGTGATCAAATCTCTTTCAATTGCATGTGAAAGGTCCCGTTTGAGAGCCGTAAATTAAGACTGCTTAGGGAATTAGGCGGAAAGGGCAAAAGGTAGAAGGGGCACGCAAAATAGGGACAAGAAACTCTATTTGGCGCGTTGCTATCATTTTCAAGGTGGGGGTGAGGAATTCCGCAATTGTGTTTGATAGTTTGTAGAACTACATCTCGCCGGATTGTTATATCTCTATTTGTCCCAAGATTTCCGGAAATTTGCATGGCGTTTGCGAAGAATTAAATATTTTTCTTTGCCTCATGGACAAACCGTAGAAACCATAGCTAAAATATCTTCTGGTTAGAGCTTATATATAGTAAAACACTTTTTGAAAGTTTGAAGCTTTTATGACGTTGGTTGTCAAAATTGGAGCGTTTAGAGGGTATAAAATGTTTAAAGCTGGCAATATTGTTCGGTTAAAATCCGGCGGTCCTAAAATGACTGTCGATAAAGTCAATAATAGTAAAATTTCTTGCGTATGGTTCAAGGATGAACATTTGAAGACGGCAATTTTCCGCAAAGACACGCTTGAACTTGTGGACGAGGGAGAGAAGCGCAAATCTTCAAAGAATAAAAGCAAGATCAAAATTGAAGAAAATGGCAGAGCTATGGCCACGTTCAAGGCAGCAAAAAAAGCTGATAAGAAGTCTGTTTAGATTTGTGCCGATAACAGCATCCGGTTTAACAAAAAACCGTTTTGAATTCTTGCAAAACCGCTTTGAAACCTCTTTTGATTAAAACAATCGGAACGTTTTAAAGCGGTATTTTTATTATTCCCGTCTCTTGTGTCGTTTTACATCATTTTACATGGGGGTATCGGGCGAAATTCAGGTCCCTTGTAGTCTATTAATTTTAGCCGGATTAATCCGTTACCAATCAATAGCATTCCTATCTCGAATAATGTTCCTATCTTAATATGAAATCGACCGGTTCAACGGGTTTTGGAAGAGGAAGCCCTATAGCTGCACAAACGTCACGCTCGATGATTGTTGCCATGGCATAAATTGGAAGGACATTATCGATATTGCTGAACGGTCTTTCCAATTCGTCGCTTAGCGCATCAAGGCCAAATAGGGTATAAGCAACAAGAAGGCTCGCAACGGGTGTCCACCAGCCTAATATATCGGTGAAACCGAATGGAATAAGAAAACAGAATATATAAGCCGTGCGATGAAGCAAAAGCGTGTATGCGAAGGGTACGCGCGTATTATTCAATCTCTCGCACGAAGTCTGGTTTTCATTAAGCTCGGTCAAGCTTTTATCAAACATTTGATATTGGATATCGCTCAGGGCTTTTTGTCGATGCAAAGTTGCAAGGCACTTCGAAATCTCGTTCAGGATGAACGAAGGCCTATTATGACTTTCCTGATAGGCTCTTAAGAATTCTTCCGGATAGTTTGAAATCAATGAGGGAAGAGAAGACGTACCCTTTAAATGGTCAACAAGGCTTTTGGAAAATGCGGAAGTGAGTTCCAACAGTGTTTTCCGTTCGGTTTCATGTTCGGTCAAAACGGCGGTTTGTCGAATGAGATCGCGGGAGCCGGAAATAATTTTTCCCCAAACCTTTCGCCCTTCCCACCACCGGTCATAACAGGCACTATTGCGGAAGCCCAGAAAGGTCGACAACGCGATGCCAAGCATCATGAACGCTGTTCCGTTATTATAGGTCGGTATTACGCGGGGATAAAAATGGTGGGCTAATACCAAAGCTGTTGAAAGAATTAGAATTGCGACAAGTTGTGGCGCTATGGCAGGAAGAATAGAGCCATGCAATACGAAAAAAAGCCGCAAAAAACCCGGCCGTTTACGGATAATCATTTCATTCTCCGCTGCCGGTAAAACAA
>CAMLLT010000045.1 GCA_946480935.1 uncultured Bartonella sp.
GTAATTGAGAGGGCGACCATCAATGACCCGAAGCAAGGTTGCCAATTGTTCTTCACCGTCAGGACCGGGGTCAATAATCGCCAGTTCGTCATTTCCAAGGATATAACTATTCGTGCCGGTAAATGTAAAAGGAGACGGATTATGAGCTGTCAATCGCCTGACATTATTTTGAAGCAACACCGCGCGTCCGTAATTTGGAGAGAACTCTTCGTTAAAACTTATCGACATCGGTTTCCTTTATGAATATCTGGCCTTATGAATATCCGGCTTTGTGAATATCCGGTCAAATTTGACAGCAAAGGTCAGTGTGAACATTCTCTCGTCAAATCACTAGTGCAGTTGCAATTAAGTTCACAACTTCGGAAAAATACAATCATTAAATCTTTATGGAAAACGGAATAGAATAGTTTGTCTAGTAATTTTGAAAATATGCCAATCAAAAAAATTGGAATAGACATTTATTTTATCAGAAAAATTTTCATATCCGAAAATAGCGATATATTCTTAAATTCGTTGCCAGAACATTCGAAATAGAATGTAAAGGGCCAAAATAAAAAGCGGAAGCCGGAGTGGTTTTCTACTTTGTTTTTTTTGCATTGCTATCAATGCCCCGACTGGCAAGATCGATAGTGAACGGGGGTAATAGCCTGAAACCTTCATTTCTGCAAAAATCCGATTTCGTAAAATAACCCCATCAACAAATGCGGCTTGATAGTGCATTGCAATCAATGCTTTGAAACAATGTTTGCAAGTTTTTTAGCAAAAAAAAGGTTGCACGTGCTCTCAGACATATTGCACATTCTTTTCGAACTCGTTATAAGGCGCGCAGGAAGTGTGCCGTGCATACTTTTTGGGGTATAGCCAAGCGGTAAGGCACCGGTTTTTGGTACCGGCATTCCCTGGTTCGAATCCAGGTACCCCAGCCACTTATCTCCAAAAGCCGCTTATCTCCGAAAAAATTGAAGCTTTAATCCTTAAAATACGTTTGAAAAGCAACCTTTTGCCGGAAGATTCAATAATCGTCGAGCACTGCTCGGGAGTATTTTCCCGATTTTCAAAAGGTTTATATTCCAACTTGAAATTGAGAATTTCGAAGATCGGCCAAAGGCCAAATCATCACCGTTTCATATTAATGATTTGTGCCATGGTTTCATCGGCAATCTGGAACACCCTGAAATTTGCTTTGAAATTATGTTCGGCCAAATCCATATCAACCATATCGTCGCCGGCATCATATGTCTCACGACCGACAGTCGTTCCAACGGCGACATTTTGGGCAATTTGATTGAGTGTATCCGCTTGTCTGTTCATACCACCGAGCGAAATGCGCATTGCTGAATCAATAGACATTGAATCCACTCCTTCTGTTGATGATAGGAAATACTTCAACAGCTTGAATATAATACATCCGGTGATTGATTTCCAGAGCGCGGAAACAACTAAAAATTAAAGCCAGCCTTTTTTTCTGAAATATAAAATTGGTATAACGGCAGAAATAATCATGAGAAAAAGAGCAAAGGGATACCCCCATTTTTCATTGAGTTCCGGCATAAATTGGAAGTTCATTCCATAGATGGAGGCAACCAGCGTTGGCGGCATGAAACCGACAGCAGCGACCGAGAAAAATTTGATAATGGCATTTTGTTCTGTTGAAATCATTCCGACGACAGTATCAAGAAGAAATGTCATTTTTGCCGAGAGAAAATCGGCATAATGTTCGAGTGACTGGGTATCTTGTTCAAGCGACTTGACAGTCGTCTTCATATCTTTTTTCGGTGTTACTGTTTTGCCATCGGCTTCAATATATTTCGGTGTAACGGTTTTTCCATAAGCCTCGACATAAACAAGAAGGCGGCTAACGCCGGCAATGCTTTCTCTAACCATAGAAAGCAACGTACCCTGATTGCCGATCTGGTTAAGAATCTTGCGAAAATCAACAGTCGACATCGGCATAGCGCCCTCATCCCGATGGAAAATGTTGCGCGAGGCCTTCTCGATGCGGGCCGAGACCGCTTCGAGAAGATCGGCAAGCCGGTCTGTTGCGGCTTCCATAACGGCTGTCAAAATGGTCAAGCCGGTACATTGTTGGGTGATAACGCCATTACCGGCTTTGGTAACGCGTAAAATGAAAAGTTCGACAGCTTGCGGGTGACTATAACGCACGGTCACGAGCCGCGAACCCGTCAGAATGAAGGTGACCGGTGCAATATCACGCTTGTCTCCATCAACGGTATAAATCAATGGAGCAGTCATATATTGCGCTCCATTTTCCATATAAAAGCGGCTCGATTCTTCAATCTCCGTCATATCATCATGAGTCGGTATAGGAATGCCGAGCCACTTTTCGAGCTCTTTTTCTTCTCCCGCAGTCGGATCTGAAAGATCAATCCACAGCACATCGTTTTCAGGCGTTCCGTCTTCTTTCAAGGGGACTTCAACAAGACGGTCAGTTGCGGAACGGAAACTGCGGATCATATATTAATCCTTTGTGATTTCGACCGGAGCGATTTTTTGTACTTCCAGAAAGTCCTGATCCCAACGTCCTGATACCAACGGGTGACAATGGGAGATACCTTCTGCCTCAAAATGCACAGGTTTGGTATCAACAATGCCACTCACTGCATCATCAGTTTGCCGATATTCGGATGTGCCGATAATGGCACGCTCATTTTTGTGATAACTCGCCAGTCTGAGATCGCGAGCTTCTTCAATACGCTTGGCCAGATTGCCGTCGATCAGGCTTTGCATGACGCCGCCTTCATCTTCAAGGCGGGTAAATTCAACCCAGGCTGCTTCAGCAAGAGCATCCGCATCATTATCGCGGCGACTCGTACTTTTGGCAAGCGGGCTAGCTAGCTCCTTGATAAAGATGAGCTGGCTATTGCGGGCAATGCGTCGTGCCGTTTGATCAGGCAAGCCGAAAACAAAACTATATGGCAATACGGATAATGAAGAAGCCCCCCCTAAAATGGCAGCATAGGCCGCAATAGAAGAACGGGAAATATTGTTAAAAGCATCCTGTCTTGTCATCATCCGCATGGAGGTCTCCACATGAATGACCGCGGGAAATGGAGACGAGACACCACGTTCCCCCTGAAGGCGCCGCCAAAGCAACCTTATGGCGCGCATTTTCGCCAGTCCCATAACAGGATCTTCATCAAGTGCTGTAGCAAAACCGATATGCGGTAAAGCATAGATGATGTGGTGACGTGCTTCTTCAACCATTTTCAAATGGGCAAGAGCAACCGACAACATAGCGCCGATTTCCTGTGCCGGAGTAGCGCCGGCATTATGATAGGGACGCCCGTCTGCCTCAAGCACAACCCCCGGAATGCCCGAAGAAAAGAAAACCGACATTGATTGCGGTAGAGAAGCTTTCAGTGCTTCAATAGACATTTTGAGCTTGCCTGTTGTCGCTAAAACAGCCGTCGGATCGGTACTGAAAGTAAGTTTCGTTCGTGTCGGATTTATGCGCCGATGTTGGAGATAATCGATAAAGCTGTCCGCAATAACGCGACCATGAGGGTGATTGTCCAGACGGATATGCAGTCCATCAAGACTTACACCATCAAAAAGAGTCGGTATTGTTTCAGCTTTGGCTGGCAATCCGAAACCGTAAGCACTATTAGCGCCCTCGAAAACGAGGGAGATGCCGGTAGCACCATTGGCTATATCTTCTTTAAGTTGGAAGCGGGCGCGTTCGATATCCGGATCGTCGGCACGTTGCATGACAGACCAGCCTGCCTGACGGGATGTTACATTGTCGGATGGATGGGACTGTTTCGAGCTCATAAGCAAATCAAAATCCTACTAAATCAATTTCACACCATCTGTTAAGAGGTTAATATAACACAATCACAAAGCCCTAAATGGTGCAAGACAAACCTATTGCAATTTCATTGAGAATTCATTTAACAAAAAATAATCACTATGCAAAAAAATGTCGATCATAAAAAAGGCAAAAAATGAATTTTAAAATTTTTAAAATTAGAAAAAATAGCAAAAAATTTATAAAATTAGCCAAAAATAATTTTATATAAATAATAAAATGATTTATTATTTATTTTATATAATGTTTTTAAAAATATTTTATTATATTTATCGAAAATTATTAATGTATATTGTTTGTAAATAATTTCAAAATTCAATGAAATATTATTAATTAAGTTGAAATATTTTATATATGAAGTAGCACTACTTTTTGCGGGGTGAAAAATTTTTTTTAATGTGTGTTGCATCACATAAAAGGCTTATTGAATTTGTCTAATGCTGGTACATTTAAAAAATTGAGAAACATGCCGAGGGATTAATTAGGTATGATCGACAAGAGCGGAATTTTTTTGGGCGCCAGTCACCAGAAGCGGGATAATGCGTTAAAACCCGAATATATATGGCTTAAATATGCAAACCGTCACGGCTTGATAACGGGTGCCACGGGAACAGGAAAAACTGTAACTCTACAGGTTATTGCAGAATCTTTTGCGGCCGCCGGCGTCCCGGCCTTTTGCGCAGATGTGAAAGGCGATCTGTCAGGTATAGCAAAACCCGGTATTCTGAATGACAAGGTTCGTTCACGCGCTCAAAGTGTCGGACTCTCGTCAATCGACATGAAAGCCCCGCCAGTTATTTTTTGGGATCTTTTCGGTGTTGACGGGCACCCGATCAGAGCAACTGTGTCTGAAATGGGGCCATTGCTACTCTCGCGGCTCATGGATTTGACACAAGCACAAGAAGGCGTGTTGAATATTGCATTCCGAGTTGCCGATGACGAAGGACTGTTGTTGCTTGATCTGAAAGATTTGCAGGCAATGCTCAACCACGTTGGAGAAAAGGCTGCCGAGCTTTCCACGCGCTACGGCAATATTTCGAAATCGTCTGTTGGCTCCATTCAACGGCAATTACTGGTCTTCGAGGAGCAGGGTGGAGAACATTTCTTCGGTGAACCATCCCTGAAGCTTGAAGATATCATGCGTACAACGACTGATGGACGGGGTTTTGTCAGTGTGCTTGCTGCCGATAAACTTATGTCCAATCCACGTCTTTATTCGACCTTTCTTTTGTGGTTGATGTCGGAACTATTCGAACAATTGCCTGAAGTTGGCGATCCTGAAAAACCCCGCCTTGTCTTCTTTTTTGATGAAGCTCATCTCCTGTTCGATAATGCGCCGAAAGCTTTGATCGAACGTATTGAACAAGTTGTCCGCTTGATCCGGTCAAAGGGCGTAGGCATCTATTTTATTTCCCAAAATCCTTTGGATGTGCCGGAATCGGTTCTGTCGCAACTCGGAAATCGTATTCAGCATGCCTTGCGTGTCTATACTCCGCGGGAGATTGCAGCCGTCAAAGCCGCAGCATCTACTTTTCGTGCCAATCCGGATTTTGATACGATGAAGGCGATCTCTGATCTCGGGACGGGTGAAGCGCTGGTCTCCACTTTGGAAGACAAAGGCGTTCCATCCATAGTTGAGCGAACAACCATTCGTCCACCTTCATCCCAAATTGGCCCGATTACCGCCGAAGAGCGGCAAAATTTGATAAAAACAAGTCCTGTTAGCGGAAGATATGACGAGACGGTTGATCGTCAGTCAGCTTACGAGATGTTGCAGAAAAACACAGAAGAAAAGCAATCAAATAATAATCAGCAGGAAGAGGGAAGTTTCTGGGACACGATTTTCGGAGAGGATAAAAAGAATAGTCGCGGTCAATCGGTTGCTGAGACCGCAGTCAAGTCGATTACACGCACAGCCGCAAATTCGATTGGCCGATCACTTGCAAAGGCTGGTGAACAATATGTGCGCGGCCTATTGGGCAATCTTCTTGGCGGCAAACGGAAATAAACCGGAATAATCGTGCGGCAACATAGTTGCACGCATTATATTCTTTATATTCGTTTAGAAGTGGTACTTATACGCGTTTGGAAATGATATTTTCATTTCAAAAACCGCGTATTGGTGTGTGCCTTTTGCCATTCAAAAGCAAGCGCAGTTTTTTAGACCGCATTTACACATATTCCGCAAAACGAGTTTAATCGGCTTGATGTGATATCCATGACCGATGTCGCGAATTTATCAAAAATTGATAGAGCCCGAAAAATGCATGATCTCGTTTGCGGCAACTTCTCGTAATCTGCACACTCATAATGTGCACAAATTTCGAAATAAGATCGGGCTGGAATTGTCGAAGAACAGAGCAGAACGCAAATCTAGAAAATCAATCTGTTGGCAATTTGCGTGTATCTTCTCAAGCCTAAACAACAAGCACAGGTGCTTTTTCAGGTACTCTTTCATAAAGGTCCACAATATCCTGATTAATTAATCGAACACACCCCGAAGACGCACGCTTGCCTATAGAGGACCAGTCGGGTGAACCATGAAGCCGGTAGAGCGTGTCTTTTCCATTCTGGTAAATATAAAGGGCGCGCGCACCAAGCGGATTTTTCAATCCCGGTTTCATTCCGCCATTTTCAGCACTGTATTTTTTTAACTGCGGTTGGCGTGCAATCATATCGGCGGGAGGCGTCCATGTCGGCCATTTACGTTTATATTCAATGATACCACGACCGGACCACGCAAAACCTTCTTTTCCGACACTGACACCGTAACGAATAGCTTTGCCGTTAAGACGAACCAGATAAAGATAACGGCGTTTGGTATCTACAACAATTGTTCCAGGTTGTTCTCCCGTCGGATCATCAACAATCTGACGCAAAAATTGTGGATCAATTTGTTGGTAAGGAATGGCGGGGAGCACATAATCACCATCGCGACTTTCTGCATACATTGATGCAAAAGGGACGAGCGCATTATTATCAACAGTTGGTTGTGGTTTTACGGGGGCTAGTTGGATATCCTTGAAGCCTGATGGCATACAGGCGGAAAGACCGGCCATTGTTGCACTGATCGATATTGATTGTAAAAAAAAGCGGCGCGAAAGGGGAGAGGACATTAGTCAATCCAATTTGTTTGCGATTGTTCATGTTTGCCGCATAAAAGTTAAGAACAGACAAACAATTATGTTTTAATATCAAACAATTGACATATGATGCAGGCGCTTTTTGCAAGTAACCGTTGCTCGCCGAATATACGGGAAAAATGTCGTGATACAATTTATGGGCTGCCACTCGAAATCGTAAAGGAGTATCCTTATTGTCGGATTCCTTATTCGGAAGGTTAAGGACCCGGAAATCCGGTTTATCCGGTCAAACTCTTGTGAAAGCGGCAATTTCCCTTGCTTTTAATGCATGAGCGCACCAAATAAATAACCGCACCTATTCCGGGAGAGAATATATTTTAAGGAGTATTGAAAATGGCTTTTGAATTGCCTGAACTACCCTATGCCTATGAAGCACTTCAGCCTTACATGTCACGCGAGACACTTGAATATCACCATGACAAGCACCATCAAGCCTATGTCACCAATGGCAATAAATTGCTGAAGGATTCAGGACTTGAAGGTAAAAGCCTTGAAGAAATTGTCAAAGCAAGCTTTGGCAAAAATCAGGGGCTCTTCAACAATGCTGCACAACACTACAATCATACCCATTTCTGGAAATGGATGAAAAAAGACGGCGGTGGTAAGAAACTACCGGCAAAACTGCAAAAAGCGATTGATAGTGATTTGGGTGGTTATGACAAATTCCGTTCAGACTTTCTTGCTGCCGGTGCGGCTCAATTCGGTTCGGGATGGGCTTGGCTTGCTGTGAAAAACGGGAAGTTGGAAATCTCTAAAACACCAAATGGAGAAAACCCGCTGGTTCATGGTGCAACGCCTATTCTTGGCGTCGACGTGTGGGAACACTCTTATTACATTGATTATCGTAATGCCCGTCCGAAATATCTCGAGGCATTTGTCGATCATCTGATTAATTGGGATTACGTGCTGGAGCTTTTTGAAAAAGCCTGATATCGGATTTCAAAATTGAATAGAAAGCCACCATTTTCGCAACGGTGGCTTTTTTATATCTACCTGTTTACCGGTTATATTGTAACAGCAAAATCACTCTTTAAAATCTGGTGCACATGCTCGCATCAACGGATTTTTCATTATAGAGATAATTCATTGTTTTTAGCCAGGATTTACATTCTTTCATTGTTTTAAAACAATGATACCGCTCGACCGGCATAAGACCGGAACCGCGGTTTTGAAACGAAGTTTGTTCCCAGCCACGGAAAAAACCGGCGACGATGCCGCTTCCCTTTGGAGGTGTCGAACAGCGCTCTCCGGCATATTCACTGGTCATAGTTGCGACTTTTGCCGGGTCTCGACCACTTGCATAGACGCTTTGGGACATTGTAAAAAGCCCGAGGCCAATTGCGGCAAAAACAATCAATCCGTTTTTCATGAAGAACAGGCCTCCTTGTGCCATTTCAATTTATCAAAATTTTGTACATATGGTAGCCCTTGGCGGTGGTGAGCCATAGAGTGACTCCATAGTATAAAGCCAGCCACGGCATTCATCCATTGACTTGAAACATCTGAACCGGTCGACAGGAACGAGACCATCAGAGCTTACAATCGGGTTATCTGTAACGCCGCTAAAATATCCCGCCACAATGCCACTTCCTTTAGCCGGCGTATTGCAACGGTTTCCGGCATATTCATCAACATCCTTCCTAATTCCCGCGGCATATGCCGGTGACAAGAAAAAGCCGATCATGAGTAACAGTATCAAGCATGAAGTTTTCATCGTTCGGTCGCTATTCCACAAAGTGCAGACAGGTTTCATAGTTGTCTTTCAAAACAGCTATAAGAAAGCATTTTGTATTTTTATGAGCAATAGACAAGTGCATTGTTCATTTAGCTTAAAAAATATATCGGTACGGATAACCGGTTAAAGCATGCATGTTCCGATTGGAGTTGCAGGCATTTTTTGTCTCTTCCGTCATCGGTGACGGAAGGAAGACAACGAAGAATTCAGGAAAAGTTATCTGGTGGCAAGGCAGCTCCCGCTCTCAAGAAATATGAAAGACCAAGGAAGCTGCCTTTTAATCCGGTAATTTTCAAAACGAAGACAGAAGGCCTAAATCTTTCCTGCTACTTTAAGGATGAACGCGTAAATATAAGCACTTTCTTCAAGACGTGAAAAACGTCCTGATGCACCGGCATGACCGGAATCCATGTTTGTTCTGAGCAAAATCGGATTGTCACCTGTTGCAAATTCCCTCAATTTGGCAACCCACTTCGCCGGTTCCCAATAGGTTACGCGCGGATCTGTGAGGCCTGCCATGGCAAGAATGGCCGGGTAATTTTGCGCACGAACATTATCATAGGGAGAATAGGAAGCTATCAGCTCGTAATCTTCCTTTGATGCAAGGGGATTTCCCCATTCGGGCCATTCGGGAGGTGTGAGTGGAAGAGTGGCGTCAAGCATCGTCGATAATACGTCGACAAACGGAACAATAGCGACGATTCCGGCATAATCTTCAGGAGCCATATTGGCAACTGCACCCATCAGCATGCCGCCAGCCGACCCGCCTTCTGCAATTAGTCTGTCGTGAGAAGTGAAATGATTGGCAACTAAAAAACGTCCGCAGGCAATGAAGTCGGTGAAACTATTCCGTTTAAAAAGATGTTTTCCTTTTTCGTACCAGTCGAATCCCTTTTCTTTTCCACCTCTAATATGTGCAATTGCGTAAACAAAGCCGCGATCGACCAAAGATAATGCATTGCTATTGAAACTGTCCGGAATAGAAATTCCATAGGCTCCATAGCCATAAAGAAGACAAGGAGCGCTGCCATCCAGTTTCGTATCTTTATGATAAAAAAGTGAAATGGGAATTTCGGCACCGTCTTCGGCTTTGGCCAATAAACGGCGTGTTATGTAATTTTTCGGTTCGTGACCTGAGGGCACTTCTTGCCGTTTCAACATGACGCGCTGTCTCGTCGTCATATCATAATCATAAAGCTCGGCCGGAGTGGTCATAGATGAATAAGCAAAACGGATTGTCTCGCTATCATATTCGGCTGCGCCGTGAAGCGTTAAGGAATATGTTTCTTCCTCGAAAGCGATAGCATGTCTTGATCCATCACGACGATCAAGCAGCTCAATTCTGGGAAGGCCGTCGCGTCGTTCAAGCCAGACAAGAAAATTCTTGTAAGCATCATGGGCAAGAATAAGTCTTGATGGTTGATGAGGAACAACCTCGATCCAATTTTCTTCTGTCGGTTTGTCAAAAGGTGCCGACATTATTTTGAAATCTTTGGCACCATCTATATTGGTCAGAATATAAAAAATATCGCCGCCTTCAGTCAGGCTATATTCAACGCCTTTTTGACGTTTTCTGACGCATTTCGGTGTGGCCATCGGCTCTTTTGCCGGAATAAGCCAAACCTCCGAAGTTTCATGGTCGTGAATATCAATATAAATGACATCGTTGAGAGAGGATCCTCCGACACCTAGGAAAAAGCCGGGGTCTTTTTCTTCAAATATTAACTTGTCAACGCTCTGGTCGGTTCCGATTTTATGGTAATAGAGTTTTGATGGACGATGATTTTCATCAACATTGGTATAGAAAAAGCCTTCAGAATTTGCGTCCCAAACAACATCTCCGGAAGTATTGATAATATTTTCTGCACTATCACGGAGCGAAGTCATGTCGCGTAAATTTATTGTATAGAATTCCGATCCCTTGTCGTCATAAGTCCATGCGCACTTACTATGGTCAGGAGAGTGTTGCACAGCCCCAAGCCGGAAATAATCTTTCCCTTTTGCCAATGCATCACCATCGACATAGACGCTCGCTTTTCCGCCGTTACGAGGTGTTCTGAAATAATGCGGTTGTTCACCTCCGGTCGTAAACGAAACGCCATAAGCATAGGGGCCATCTTTTACCGGTACCGAACTGTCATCTTCCTTGATGCGCCCCTTCATTTCCGAAAAGAGCTGTTTTTGTAAGCCTATTGTATCGGCCATCCGGGATTTTTGATAAGCATTTTCCGCTTCCAGATGGGTACGGATTTCTTTATCAAGCAAAGTAGGGGTTTTAAAAACATCTTGCCAGTTTTCTGCTCTCAACCAATTGTAAAAGTCGTGACGTATAATGCCATGATGCTCTTCTGAATGGTCAATTTTTTTTGTTTTGGGTGGGAAAATTACTGATTCGGTCATTATTGATCCTGAAATATAGTTTTTGATTTGATCATTTTTCTGTTTTGTCTTGTTGATATTTCAGAGAATAACCGTTCATGCAATAACGCAATCCTGTAGGTTTAGGGCCATCAGGAAAAACATGCCCGAGATGGGAACCACAATCGGCACATAAAACTTCGGTACGTTCCATGCCGTGGGAATAATCCTGCTGCAAGACGACAGCATCGGCATTGATGGGGCGAAAGAAACTCGGCCAGCCGCTGCCAGATTCATATTTGGTTTCAGAGCGATAGAGAGGTTTTCCGCAGCAGACGCAATAGAATGTTCCGGGCTTTGATGTATCGAATTCCGGGCCTGAAAAAGCCCGCTCGGTACCGTGATTTCGAGTAATTTCATATTGGGTCGGCGTTAGTTCTTTACGCCATTCTTCGTCAGACTTGTTTACTTTGAAATGATGAGGCTTCGTCATAATTTATCCTTGTTGGGAAAAAATCTATTAGAGATTAAGTTGGCTAAGTGCTTTGACAGTCGAAACAATAGCTGCTAAAAGTCAAGCAAATTAGGGGTCACTTTCATTATATGGTATCTATGTGTAAGAATTACAATTTATACTGAAATGATGTGCCATTTTTCACCGATGCAATGGTAAAAATGGGACAAAGTGCCTTAATTTAAATATATTTGTTCAAGACAACTTGTGGTGGTCTGGCAAAAAACGCGAAAATAAATGTTAAATCAGTATGGAACCTTTATTTTATAGAATTGTTTTCCAATTGTAATTGACAAGGTTTCTTACCTAGCTATATGAAAGTCAACATTTGCTTGCTATTTTGCAAGAAGCAAGCTGAAATAACATAAGTAAAATAAAAAAGGATAAGAAGATGGATGATCAAGCCGTCAGCGAGAATGAGAGCGATTTCATTGTTACACTGGTTGCTGATGTTGTAGCTGCTTATGTCGGCAATAACTCAATCAGGCCAGGTGAATTGCCGAGTTTAATCGCAGACGTTCACGCTGCATTTGTTAAAGCGGGTGGCGAAACAGCTGGCGAAGCGGAAGTTGAAAAACAGAAGCCGGCAGTCAACCCGAAGCGTTCGGTTTTCCCCGACTACATTATCTGTTTGGAAGATGGCAAGAAGTTCAAGTCACTCAAGCGCCACTTGATGACACATTATGAGCTTACTCCGGAACAATATCGCGAGAAGTGGGACCTGGATCCTAATTATCCAATGGTTGCACCCAATTATGCGGAAGCTCGTTCTTCTCTTGCCAAACAAATGGGATTAGGACGTAAACCCGGCAAAAGAAAATCAAAATAATATTGTTTTCAGCGCGAAAAACAAAACGGGTGCATTTGATTAATGTGCCCGTTTTTTTTAATCGATTAGAAAGTGGTTGTTTAACCAATCGGAGATTGAACGGGAAAGTACGTCCAAATAGGGAAGCCGGATTAACTTATTGGTTCTTTAATGTATTTTCCGCTTCAAGACGAATACGCTCGACCATAGAGCGCAAACCATTTGAACGTTGCGGCGTTAAATTCTCGTCAAGGCCCAATGTTTTCAAGACTTTTTCAATATCGGCATCACGAATTTCCGATGCCCGTTTTCCTGAATAGTAAGTAATGAGGATATAGACCAGACCACGCACAATATGTGCGTCTGAATCGCCCTTAAAGGTCATAACGGGATCATGTCCCGAACCATGTTCGGTAACGAGCCAGACTTGGCTCACACAGCCGGGAACTTTATGGGCTTCGTCACGCGATTCTTCCGGATAGGGCGGAAGCTCTCTTCCCAGTTCAATGACATAGCGGTATCTATCTTCCCAATCATCAAGGAGAGAAAAACTTTCCAGAATATCGTCAATTGAATCGGTCATTACTATTCGTCTGCTTTGTCTTTGATGTCTGAATTCACGCTGGAACGTTTACTCCGTTTTAGAAAAAAAGTAAATTTTCTAATGGCATAATCATTTCCGCTGAAACATCAAAAGGTCGGGAACAACCGCTTCTGAAAAAAAACAACCGGTTTATTGAGACTTCTGCGACGGGTGCATTTTTTTCTCGTCCGATTCCACCGGTTGTTTATGGCCGGTAGCGGAAGGTGTCAGAGATTTGAATGACCCGTTTTTATAATCGACCTGTTTATTATCGACTTTATTATAGTGATCCTCGTGGTCATTTTCCGGCGTTATCGAA
>CAMLLT010000046.1 GCA_946480935.1 uncultured Bartonella sp.
GGATATCTTGAAGGTATAGATCCATTTCTGAATGAAGAAGATTATCCCTATATTCCACGCGATAAAATTGTCATGGTTTTGACAGGAAGTCAGGGAGAACAAAGAGCAGCTCTAGCCAAATTGTCACGTGATGAAATGCGTTCACTTGCTCTGACTGCCGGTGATACCGTCATCTATTCTTCGCGGAGTATACCTGGTAACGAACGGTCGATTATTGATACACAAAATCGCTTGATCGATATGGGGGTGAAAATCATTACCGATCATGACGCGCTTGTTCATGTTTCAGGTCATCCGCGACGCAATGACCTTAAAAAAATGTATGAATGGGTTAAGCCGCAAATATTGGTTCCGGTTCATGGTGAAGCGCTTCATTTGGCTGCACAAACCGCTTTAGGACGGCAGGCAGGAATCAAAACGGTGGCAGAAATCCGCAATGGTGACATGCTTAAACTGGCTCCCGAACCGGCCGAAATCATCGACGAAGTTCCTGTCGGACAAATTTATAAAGACGGAAACCTCATTGGCAATGAAGATGAGATGGGCATTAGTGAACGTCGTAAATTAAGCTATGTAGGACATGTCGCTGCGTCATTTCTTCTCGATAAACATTATAATCTGGTGGATATGCCTGAAGTCGTTAGTTTCGGTTTACCCGAGACAGACGATGAGGGTGAGCTTTTTGACGATATTATTTCGGATACGATTGAAACAACGATTGACAGTATCCCACGTGCAAGACGTAAAGACGATGAAGTCGTTCGTGAGGCCGTCCGTCGTTCAATCAGAGCTACAATTAATGAAAAATGGGGTAAAAAACCGGTTTGTACCGTTTTTATACATCATTTGAAATAAACAAAATTTGCAATAAATGAAGTCCATTTTTGACTGTCATTGATTGTGTTCGTTAATGATTTGAAGGGTGTAACCGTTTCGCGATACGTCAGCGGAATATGTGCAATATCGAATGACGGATTCAATTGGCGCGAGAAAAAACAGGCAACATATTTCTTGCGAAAACTTCCCGATCGCGGATTGTTTCTATTTTCAAGCGTTAGTTTAGCCGCTATGGTTAATAAATATTGATAATTCTGCTCCGATTCGAAGAGCTTTAGTTGGATTTTAATAGTCGATGCGTCTATCTCGTTATTTTTTGCCTATATTGAAGGAAAACCCCAAAGAAGCTGAAATTGCTTCTCACCGTCTCATGTTACGTGCCGGTATGATCCGCCAACAGGCTGCGGGAATATATGCCTGGCTACCACTTGGCAAAAAGGTTCTTGACAAAGTTTGTGCCATTATTCGTGAGGAGCAAAACCGCGCAGGCGCCCTTGAAATTTGGATGCCGACTATACAATCGGCTGATTTATGGCGTGAAAGCGGGCGTTATGACGCTTATGGGCTGGAAATGTTGCGCATTAAAGACCGTCAGGAACGTGAGCTTCTTTATGGTCCGACCAATGAGGAAGTGATTACCGATATTTTCAGGGCTCATGTAAAGTCATACAAAAATCTTCCTTTAAATCTTTATCATATTCAATGGAAATTCCGTGACGAGATTAGGCCCCGTTTTGGCGTTATGCGGTCGCGTGAATTTTTGATGAAAGATGGCTATTCTTTCGATATTGATTATGAAGGCGCAAAAGCTGCCTATAATCGCGTCTTCGTTTCCTATTTGCGTACTTTCGCGAGAACCGGATTAAAAGCAATTCCGATGCGCGCTGATACCGGACCTATTGGTGGTAATTTAAGTCATGAATTCATAATACTTGCCGATACGGGTGAAAGCGCAGTCTACTGCGATAAGCATTTTCTGGACTTGACCATCCCTCCGGCGGATGTCGATTTTTCCGATGATGCGGAGATTGCCGACATTGTCAAACAATGGACAACGCCTTATGCCGCTACCGATGAAATGCATGATGAAGAACTTTGGGCGAAAGTTCCGCAATCAGATCAAATAGCAGCAAGGGGAATTGAAGTTGGTCATATCTTCCATTTCGGTACCAAATATTCATTGCCGATGCATGCCACAGTTATGGGGCCTGACGGTCAGGAACATCCGGTATCAATGGGATCTTACGGCATTGGTCCATCACGGTTGGTAGCCGCAGCTATCGAAGCTTCTCATGATGAAAATGGTATTATTTGGCCGCGTGCTATGTCGCCCTTCGATTTTGGCATCATAAATATGAAGCCCGGCGATCAGAAGTGTGATGATCTAAGTGAAAAATTGTATCAATCACTTGTCAATGCCGGTTTTGATCCACTGCTTGACGATACACAAGAACGTGCGGGTTCCAAATTTGCAACTATGGATCTTATCGGACTTCCGACACAAATTATCATTGGTCCCAAAAATGCCGCTCAAAACGAAGTCGAAATAAAAGATCGTAAAACCGGTCATAAAGAAATACTTCCATTTGATGCGGCTTTAAGGCGTCTGACGGAGGCCTGATGAGTACGAGAGCCAAGGGTGGTAGCCGGTTAAGATTTTCATCCTATGAATGGATGATCGCATTTCGTTACATGCTTCCCAACCGGAAACAGATGTTTACATCGGTGATATCGATCATATCACTGATTGGCATTATGCTTGGTGTTTTTGCATTGATCGTGGTAATGGCCGTTATGAACGGTTTCAGGACTGAATTGCTTGATCGCATTTTGGGTATGAACGGCCATCTCGTAATTCAAGCAATTGATAGCGATTTTACTGATTACAATACGCTCATTCCACGTATTGAAGGTGTCGAGGGTGTTAAATTTGCACTTCCTGTGATTGAAGGGCAAGCTATGGCCCAAGGAGAAGCTGCAGGCGGGACCGGAGCACTGGTTCGGGGACTTCGTAAGCAAGATCTGGATAAACTCACCACCGTTACAAAAAATATTAAATCCGGTAGTCTTAACGACTTTGACAAGCAGGATGGCGTAGCAATTGGCAGCGGTATGGCTGAAAAATTGGGCCTTTCAGTGGGAAGCGATATCCGCATTGTTACTCCCGATGGAGATGTGACACCTTTTGGTGTAACCCCGCGTGTCAAAGCTTATAAAGTTACGGCTATCTTCACCGTGGGAATGTCGGAATATGACACGATTTTCGTCTTTATGCCTTTAAAAGAAGCTCAGGCTTTTTTCAATTTAGGCAATAAAGTCCAATCACTCGAGATATTTTTGAACGATCCCGATGCAGTTGACAAAATAAGCCCGGAGATCGAAAAAGCCGTCGGGCGGCAAGTTTATTCTATTGATTGGCGTTCGAGAAATCAGGCTTTTTTTTCTGCGTTACAAGTTGAACGCAACGTCATGTTTTTTATATTGTCGCTTATTGTTTTGGTAGCAGCTTTGAATATCATTTCCGGTCTCATCATGTTGGTCAAGGATAAAGGGCATGATATTGCCATTCTGCGTACCATGGGTGCCAAACAAAGTGCGGTTATGCGTATATTCATTATGACCGGTATGGTAATCGGTGTGATTGGTACGGTTCTCGGGCTGTTGCTAGGTGTTCTGACATGCGAGAATATCGGGCATATTCAGGATTTTATTTCATGGCTTTTTAATGTTGATGTTTTCAATCCCCAGCTTTATTTTCTTACCAAATTGCCAGCGCGTCTGGAATGGGGGCAGACGTTAATTGTCGTATTTATGGCACTTTTTCTCTCTTTCCTTGCGACATTAATACCGGCCTGGCGTGCTGCCAAACTGGATCCGGTGCAAGCCTTGAGGTATGAATAATGGCCTCGTTATTACAACTTGTGAATATTGATAGACGTTATCTGGATAGTGACAAGCCCCTTGTCATTCTGGATAAAGCCAATTTTTCACTCGAGCAGGGGCAGACTGTTGCTTTGGTTGCACCATCCGGTGCGGGTAAATCCACTTTGTTACATATTGCCGGACTGCTTGAACGGCCTAATGGTGGAGATGTCGTTTTACGCGGGCATTCCTGTTCCAATTTGTCCGATAACGACCGTACTGCAATACGTCGCAACGATATCGGTTTTGTATATCAGTTCCATCACTTGTTGCCGGAATTTACGGCTTTGGAAAATGTGATGATACCGCAGATGATTGCTGGACTTAAGCGTTCCGAAGCGGCTGACCGTGGACTGAAACTATTGACTTACCTACGTGTAGGGCATCGCGCCAAACATCGTCCATCCGAGCTTTCCGGTGGCGAGCAACAACGTGTGGCTATTGCTCGGGCGGTTGCCAATGCACCGTCAATTCTGTTGGCGGATGAACCAACTGGAAACCTTGATCCTGTTACCTCGGCATATGTTTTTCAAGCCTTGGCGGCTTTGGTTCGCCAATCGGGGCTCGCTGCCCTTATTGCAACACACAATTTGTCACTTGCAAAACAAATGGACCGGCGCATTACTCTTAAGGGCGGCAAGATTATCGAGCTTCCTTGAAGTTATCTTCGTAAAACACTGATATCTATATATTTTTTAAAATTGAAATATCGTTAAATGTTTTGGAATAAGAGATAAGCTAATATACTGACGACGACTGTCACAAAAAGGCTTCGTGTTAGCATACCTGCAATGAGCGAAATAATTGTACTCAAAAGAGCAACCGAAATGCCGAAACTGGTCGTTTCCGGTTTTTCAAGAATTTCGGCAACGATAATAGCCGACAGCACCGCCGCCGGAACAAAATTCAACCAATAACGAAAAAGCCTGGGAAATGGCCTGTGAGCCAAAGCCATGATTGGCACGATTTTGATGAGCGCGGTAACCGCAGTTGCGACTGCAATACCCAATCCGATATTTTCCATCATTATATCTTGTTACTCCCCGACTTGAGAAGCATAAACATACCAATGGTTGCCGCGATGAGAGTAGCGACGATTGATGATGGATTTGCCGCAATTATGCCGTGTGAAAAAGTAACAATTGCCATTGCAACAATAATCACAACGATATCGATTTTTTTGGTCTGGCTTGCATACCATCCAAGCAATAGAAGACCGATAAACATACCGACAAGACTGAAACTCAAGCTGTCTTTTAACCAATCAGGTAGGGATGCCGCAAATACGCTTCCGACAAGTGTTGCAACAATCCAGCTTAGCCATGCAGTGATATTAAGTCCCAACAACCATGAAAACGGGAGAACATTACCATGTATGCGAGCATATTGTGATGCAACGCCAAAGGTTTCATCGGTCATCAAAAAACCGCCCACGAGCTTTTCAAGCCGATTGGCGTGGGAGAAATATTGCGCCATATAGGTGTTGATTAAAAGATAACGCATATTGATGAATAATACACCTAACGCGATTTGCACTAATCCCGCACCTGTGGACGCCATTGAATAAAACAGAAATTGCGCTGAACCCGCATAGACAAATGTACTTAAACAGAAAATCTGTAAAATTGTGAAGCCGGAAACTGCACCGATAGCGCCGCAAGCAAAACCGATTGCCCAATATCCGAGCAAGGTCGGAATGCAGGCAACGACACCTTGTTTAAAAAGACGCCAGTGGTTTTTATCCATCGTTCAAAGACTCAATTCATATTCAACGTCTTTTGAAATGACGTCTTCATATACATGTTTACATATTTGGACTATTGTCAAACAACGAATTATTGAAAGCTGATCGCTCACGTAATATAGAACAAATTCCCATATTGTGTTGAACCGGAGGATGTGATGACAGGCTCGAAAGTCGATAACAGTAAACTCAATGCAAGGCAACGCCGGCTTGTGTTTCGTGCATGGCATCGCGGTATCCGTGAAATGGATCTGGTCTTCGGACAATATGTTGATGCTCATATTATGAAACTTGATGAAAAAGCCATGGATGAGCTTGAATATATCATGTCCTTTGAAGACAGGGATTTATTGACCTGGGTAACAGGTGAAGTGCCTGTGCCTTATGATGTCGATTCGCCGCTTTTCCGCGATATTCTGGATTACCGCACGCGCATGGATTTTAACGCTTAAGTTATGTCGATATTTAAGAAAAACTTCGCTACTGAAAAATTACCACAATATCTGAGTTTTGATGGCGTCGTCTCCGGATACGAACCATTCGCGATATATAAAATTGCAGCTGAAATTGGCAATAAGGGGCCAATTCTTTATATAGCACGCGACGGGCAGAAACTTGATGATCTGACGCATGCGTTGAGTTTTATCGAGCCACAGATGCCGGTGGCGCAATTGCCTTCATGGGATTGTCTTCCCTATGACCGTGTTTCGCCAAATCCTGCAATTTCGGCGAAGCGGATGTCGGCGCTTACAAATATTTCAGCTCTACTTAAAAATCCTCATCCGGCAATTATCCTGACTACTGCCAATGCAATTATGCAGAAGCTGCCTCCGCGTTCAATGGTTGAAGGCCAGTCGATTACCGCGCGACCGGGGCAAAATCTCGACATGGACAAACTTGTTCATCACCTTGAGCATAACGGTTTCGAAAGGGTGTCGAGTGTGCGTGAAATTGGCGATTTTGCTGTGAGAGGCGGAATTGTCGATTTGTTTGCTCCGGGAAGTGATGCACCAGTAAGACTGGATTTTTTTGGCGATACGCTTGAAACAATACGTGCGTTTGATCCGGCAAGCCAAAGAACAACGAAAACACTTAAAGAATTCTCGCTGGAGCCGATGAGCGAGATCACGTTAACGCCTGACTTGATTAGCAAATTCCGCACGAATTATATCAGATCTTTCGGTGCAGCCAGTCCGAATGACGCACTTTATGAAGCAATTTCGGAAGGCCGACGTTTTTCCGGAATGGAACATTGGCTACCACTTTTTTACGATCATCTTGATACGATTTTCGATTATATTGGCGATATTCCGGTCGTGTTTGATCATCTTGCCGAAGAGGCAATGATAGAACGGAATAAACTCATTGAAGATTATTATCAGGCCCGCTTGGAACAACACGACCCTAAAGACTCTTCGACACCATATAATCCGGTAAAACCTGCAGAGCTCTATCTGACGCCTGAAGACATTGCGTCATTATCTGAAAAAGTGCGACACCGGATTGACCTTACGCCGTTTAACAAACCGGAATCATCCGGCCATCTGGTACTTCATAGCAATGTCACAATAGGGCGTGATTTTGTTGAAGAACGTACGTCCGAAAACAAGAATTTATTTGAAAGCGTTGTCGATCATGTTGCGGAACTGCGCTCAAAGGGCCACAAGGTTCTCCTTACCGGTTGGAGCGAAGGATCGTTGGAGCGCTTGCTACAGGTGCTCGATGAACATGGCCTTAAAGGAATAGAAAAGGTTACATCTCTTCATTCTGTAAAAGTTACGCCACGCGACCATATCACTGCAGCAGTGGTGACTGTCGAGCACGGATTTGTTGCAGACGATCTGGTTGTTGTTGCCGAGCAGGATATATTGGGTGACCGGCTTGTGCGGTCAGCACGTCGGCGAAAACGCAACGCCGATTTCATTTCGGATATGACCACATTGAACAGCGGTGATATTGTTGTTCACGTTGATCACGGTATTGGTCGTTTTGTCGGCTTGAAGACGATTACAGCAGCCGGAGTTCCGAGAGATTGTCTGGAAATTCATTATGCCGATGAAGACCGGCTTTTTCTTCCTGTCGAAAATATCGAACTTCTTTCACGCTACGGCGGTGAGGGAACAAATGTTGTTCTTGATAAACTTGGCGGCGTTGCATGGCAGGCGAGAAAAGCAAAACTTAAAAAACGTTTGCTCGAAATTGCCGGTCATCTTATTCACATCGCGGCCGAGCGCGAGATGCGCAATGCCCCTGTTCTTGTACCGCCGACCGGTAGCTATGACGAATTTGTTGCCCGTTTTCCCTATGATGAAACGGATGACCAATTGCGTGCTATTGATGCGGTCCTTGGCGATCTTGCAGCCGGAAAACCGATGGATCGGCTGATTTGTGGTGATGTCGGATTCGGCAAGACAGAAGTTGCAATCAGAGCCGCATTTGTTACCGCTTTAAATGGTTATCAGGTTGCCGTTGTGGTACCGACAACGCTGTTGGCACGTCAGCATTATAAAACGTTCCAAGCCCGCTTCCAGGGATTACCTGTAAAAATCGCACAAGCATCGAGACTTGTTGGAGCCAAAGAGCTTGCAGCCGTTAAAAATGGTGTGCGTGAAGGTACAGTCGATATTGTTATCGGAACGCACGCACTTCTTGGATCCACAATGCAGTTTTCGCGGCTTGGCTTGTTGGTCGTTGATGAGGAACAAAACTTTGGCGTTAAACAGAAAGAACGTCTGAAAGAACTGAAGACCGATATTCATGTGCTCACCCTTTCGGCAACTCCGATTCCACGAACGCTACAACTGGCTTTGACCGGTGTCAGAGAGTTATCCCTTATTACAACGCCACCAGTCGATCGTATGGCTGTGAGAACCTTTGTTTCGCCGTTTGATCCACTGATCGTGCGCGAAACATTGATGCGTGAACATTATCGCGGGGGCCAGAGCTTCTATGTCTGCCCGCGAATTTCGGATTTAAAAGATGTTCAGGAATTTCTTGCCAACCACGTTCCCGAACTGAAAGTCACTGCAGCTCATGGGCAAATGCCGCCAGGCCAGCTTGATGATATTATGAATGCCTTTTATGACGGACAATATGACGTGCTGCTTTCAACCAGCATCGTTGAATCCGGTCTTGATATTCCTTCGGCAAATACATTGATAGTCCATCGTGCCGATATGTTCGGTCTTGCCGCTCTCTATCAATTACGCGGGCGGGTAGGGCGCTCCAAGCAGAGAGCCTATGCATTATTTACGCTTCCCAACCAGAAAGTTTTAACACCGGGTGCAGACCGCCGCCTTAAAGTATTGCAATCCCTCGATAGTCTTGGAGCAGGGTTCCAGCTTGCAAGTCACGACATGGATATAAGGGGTGCTGGCAACCTTCTTGGTGAAGAACAATCAGGGCATATCAAAGAAGTCGGTTTCGAACTTTATCAGCAAATGTTGGAAGAAGCGGTTGCCGAATTGAAAGACGGTACGGCTGTGAGTGAAAACCAATGGTCGCCGCAGATTTCGGTAGGGACAGCGGTTATGATACCGGATAATTATGTTCCTGATCTTCCATTGCGCCTTTCGCTTTATCGCCGACTCGCAGAAATTGAAGAATTGGGTGATATCGACGCGTTTGGTGCCGAACTGATCGATAGATTCGGACCCTTGCCTGTTCCTGTACAGCACTTGCTCAAGGTCGTTTATATCAAGGCTCTATGTCGGCAAGCCAATGTTGAAAAGTTGGATGCCGGTCCGAAAGGCGTTGTTATCCAGTTCAGAGAAAACAACTTTGCCAATGGCGTCGGACTTATCAAATGGATTGGTGAGCAAGGAAGCATGGCCAAAATACGTCCTGACCAAAGCGTTGTCTTTATTCGCGATTGGCCGAATGCCGATCAGCGTTTGAACGGTGCTGCAACCGTCATGACACAACTCGTAAAACTTTCAAAAGAAGGCGCAAAGAAATAGACTTTGCGTCTTCATTCGTAAGTTGTTTAAACAGTGATTTAACGGTGCTGTTGATCAGGCATTAAAAAATTTTTGGATTTTCGTGACTAAAATATAAGTTTTGCGATTACAACCGAAGCCGGTTTTACCGATCTTCACTTGCTCCCGGTTCATAGCCATCAGCAATTTGTTCAATGGTGTCGATTAAAACCTCGGTTGGTTGCGCACCCATAACCACATATTTTTTGTCTATAATGAATGACGGCACACCACGGACACCGATATAATAGGAATGGGCGCTGTCCTGTTTGATGGTGTCTTTATCAATATCGGTTTTGAGTAATTTTTCGACAACGTCGAAACGCATTCCCGCGCTTTTAGCTGCGTCAACTAATACAGCATGATCACCAATATTCTGGCCTTGTTCAAAAAAACGGGAAAAAAGTTCGGCAATGAGCTTTTCCTGTATACCTTTTTTGTCCTGAGAAGCCCAATAAACCACGCGGTGGGCATCAAGAGAATTAGCCTCTGTTTTGATAGCAGCGAAATCGAATTCGATATCTTCCCGTTTTCCGAGGTCAATTAACGTGCGCTCGGTTTCGTCAATTGCATTCTGGTTGCCTAGGACTTTCTTCATATGAATTGGATAAGGAATACCTTCCGGCTTCATATTCGGATAAAGCTGGAACGGTGTCCATGAAAGTTTTATCGTGATTTCGGGTAGTGCTGCTATTGCTTTAAAAAGTCTCTTGCGTCCGATGAAACACCAAGGGCAAACAAGATCCGAGATCATATTGATATAAATTGTTGGAAAACTCACGGTATTTTTCCTCTAGCGATGCCACCAGGCCGGTAAGCGATATCCATAAAGCGGAGTATAGGCCGGATATTCTATACGCGACCAATGTGCAACCCATTGGTCAGGCAAATGATAAAGCGGAAGATAGTAACTCCCCGAGATGAGTACACGATCGAGAGCTCTGACGGCTGCCGTAAAATCTTCATTCGAGCGGGCATCGAGCAATGCTGAAATCATGGCATCAATTGCCGGATCGGATGTTCCTGCAAAATTGAAACTACCTTCAAGGTCGCGGGAAGAAGAGCCCCAACGATTAAGCTGCTCATTACCGGGCGAGAGCGACGCTTTTAATTTTCCGACAATCATATCGTAATCAAAAGACGTTAACCGGTTTTGATATTGTGTATCATCAACTGTTCGCACGTCCACCACGACACCAATTCTCACCAGTGAACGTTGATAGGCGAGTGCAATTTTTTCTTCTTCCAACGACTGCGTCATAATTTCAAAGTGAAGCGGTTGACCGTCGGGGCCAATTGCTTGCCGATTTTCCAGTTTATAACCGGCTTCTTTCAATAACTTCCAAGCTTTTTCGGCAGAGGCGCGATCAATGCCGGAACCGTCGGTTTTTATATTATGCCATGTTCCGTCCATGACCTCGGGTAAAACGGCGTCAGGGTAGGGACTTAAAAGTTGTTTTTCTTTGTCTGATGCAGGCCGTCCAACAGCAGAAAGTGTTGAACCACACCAGAAACCTTCCGTGCGGCTATAGACATCGTTAAAGAGATTATGGTTGACCCATTCGAAGTCGAACACAAGTGAAAGTGCCTGCCTTACCTTTCTATCTTTAAAAATAGGCTTTCTGGTATTGAACACAAAGCCAATCATATCGGCCGGTGTTCCTTTTTTAAAACTTTCTTTGATAACGTCGCCATGACGCACAGCCGGAAAATTGTAGGATAAACGCCAGCGGTTCGGATTGGCCGGTTCTTCAAGAAAAACGTCCAAAATCCCTTTTTTAAAAGCCTCGAAACGGGTGTTGTCATTACGGAAATATTCGATCTGCACTGTATCAAAGTTATTCAAACCGCGATTTACCGGCAAATCTTTCCCCCAATAATTGGGGTCACGTTCGTAAATTATGCGCTCGCCTGCATCAACATGCGAGATAATATAGGGGCCGCTTCCCGGAATAGGGGTAAGACCATTTTTTTCGAAATTTTGTACGTCAATTGCATGTTTGGGAAGAACAGGCATGCTGCTTGCCAGAATAAAAGGAAATTCACGATCTTTCGAATGTGGAAATTCCATTTTTACTGTCTGCTCGTCGAGCTTTTCAATATGTTCGATTCGTTTCATATAGCGGTCGAAAGGTGGTCGACCCTTATTTTTCAGAAGCTCGACTGTAAATAAAACATCCTCGGCTGTAATTGCAGTACCGTCAGAAAATCTGGCCTTGGGATTGAGATGAAATGTGATTTCGGTACGATCATCATTCAAAATAACGTTATCTGCAATTAAACCGTAAAGCGTAAAGGGTTCATCACGTGTACGAACCATCAAACTTTCGTAAACGAGACCACCAAATTGCTCGTCGGCAAATAGACCGCGCGCGGTTGTCCGGAAACTACGAATAACAAAAGGATTAAGTCCGTCAAATGTACCGACTACTCCGTAAGTGATCTTGCCACCTTTGGGAGCATCAGGATTGGCATAGGGAAAGTGATCGAAACCGGCATCTAAAGCAGGCGTTCCATGCATTGCTATTCCGTTTTCGTTTGCCTGACAATTTTGCCCGAAACTCAAACAGAGAATCATAAAGAACAGACCGAGTTTATAGACAATGTTCATGTGAAACCCTTGGGAGCCGAATATTTCCGATTCGCCCAATTTTAACCTGCCGGCGACTATTTGGGGGGGATTTATAAACAATTACAAGAAAAAATACCATTTTTAACCGTTGTTCATTAAATGAAGTGTGATTGGAAAAACACAAAGATCGGTGCAATTAACAATTTGTTCACTTCTAACGCTGGATTTTTTGATTAATCTTGTGTAAATGCAGCTGTAAAGGAAGGAAACGTCATCCTGTTGCCCTAATTCTGCCTAGAGCTGTTATTATAGAGGTTGATATTTACCTTTCGGGATTGTTTTTTTGCGCATTGAAAGGATTTGCCTGATCATGTCCCATAAAAGAACCTACGCTGCTATTTCCGCATTGGCTGGCGCTGCTGCTCTATTCGTTGCGTCACATAGCACCGCCAATGCTCAGGGCATGCCTCAGGGGTGGTATAAGGTTTGCAGCAAGCAACAGGATGTTGATGTTTGTAACACAATGAATACCGTTGTTTCCAACACCGGACAACCGCTGACGGCTGTAAATTTGGTTGAAGTCAAAGGAAAGCAAAACGAAAAGCGTATCGGTATTCAGGTACCGACAGGCCGTTTTATTCCTGAAGGCGTTCACATTCAGGTCGGTGATGGCCCTGTGAAGAAGATACCTTATGTTATCTGCAACGGCCCGAGCTGCATTGCCAATGATACATTTGATGACAAACTCATCAATGCTATGAAGACCGGTCAGAAATTGGTGGTAACAACCATCAACTTCCGTGGTACTCCTAATCCGATTGAAATTTCGCTAGACGGTTTCAGCGCTGCCTATACCGGTCCGGGTATGCAGGAAAAAGATTTTGAAGCTGAACAGATGAAGCTCCAGAAAGCCGTTCAAGCCAAGGAAAAACAGTTTGAAGATAAAATGCGCGCCGAACAGGAAAAAGCCAAGTCCGGCGATTGATGCTTCAATCTTCATTCAAATAATGGAAGGCCGCTTGCGGCCTTTTATTTTGCCCGAAAATAAATAGATTATTTAACCAATAGATAACCAAGTTGAGTTTGCCTCAAAGCCTCAAAGCCTCAAAGCCTCAAAGCCTCAAAGCCTCAAAGCCTCAAAGCCTCAA
>CAMLLT010000047.1 GCA_946480935.1 uncultured Bartonella sp.
GCATTGGCAATCATATCGCGGTCGATAATTGTTCCGAATTCATCAGTAAACCAGCTTGCTATACTTCCTACCATAATGAAAATTATAAAAACCGGCTTGATAAGATATTGAACCGAAAATGTTACCGTGAGTGCAATAAACAAACAGGCAACACCGACAGCAATCGCCATAATCGGTGCAAAATCATAATTGAAAGCCTGCAAAACATGTTGCCAGAACGTCCGGTTAAAAACCAGAAGCATGTAAAGTGCAACGATAATTGACAGAGCCACGCTACTCATTGCAGGGCGGTATTTCATAATAGAGTGAAACATGTGTCACCTCACAACATTAGCGGGATAGGGATGGGAAAAAGACGTTCTGATAGAAAATGGTTTGACATATTGGGCCGGAAATTTTTCGCATTTGCCTTTTTTGTCAGACCATTCTTTCAGTTTTTCCATTTCACTTTGTGTAATGGACAGATCATTTTGGAAGGACTTAAGTTTTTTCAAGCGTTCGAAAAGTCTTTCCGAATAATGTTCGTCAACTTCCACAGCACTGACACTATGGACACCGCAAATGACACGGCTTTCAGCAAAACTGCGCGCATGGGCAAAAATGGCCGCACGTCGTTCAGGGAAAAATTCAACCAGCAAGCGTGCACTTGTCCACCCTTCCATGGCGTGACCGGACGGATAATCATAACCCGAAGGCCTTGTGCACGAAGCGCCTCCATAAGCGATATAAGGACGAGGAATTTTAAATTCTTTCTTGGAGTGTCGTGTCAGTCTTTCTGCGTCTTCATTGATTTTTGTAAAGAGCTTGACAAAATTCGGCATAGTTTTCGGGTCTAATTGATGTCCCGTCGCACAGCTAAAGCCTTGAATAAGATCCGCTTGGGTTGCGTTAGCGTCGTTTATTGCCTGTTTCCAACGTGCACTATCTTTATAGCCACGGGTTTTTAAAAAAATTTTTTCATCACGTTGTTGTTCGGCACTTCCAAAGGGAGGAGGGGTGACGTCAAGCATCATCCGTTGTTCTCCAAAACGGTTCAGATAACCGTTCCCGCTCAAATAATAACCACTGCAAAACAATGTCGCACAGCAAAGAACGGCAATTGTCAGTTTTCGAGTTTTGCGCATTCGCAGAATCCTTGTTTGATCTGCTATCTAAGCGCTAAAACTGACAGTATCCTGAATGGAAAAAAAACTTTGGATTGAAAAAATGGAAAGGTTCGAGCCCCTGGAAAGGCTGTAATTCCGGATATTTTTCAAATAAAACAAGCGAAATTCGGTAATTTTATCTCTTAAAAACCTTCATTTATTGACAAGTTTTTGTAGAATTTTAAGAAAAGGCAGACTTTTACCGGATTTCAAAATTGCTAGAAAACGGCGCATTTTATAAGATTAAAAGAAAGTTCCAGAAAACGCCGCACCGGTTTTCCAATCTGTTATGGAGGCAATATTATTCGGACCGGCATTTTCATTATCTTGTTACAATCGCATAATCGTTTTCTTTCTTTCTTGAATATTCATCATCTTTTGCCTAACACATTCAATATATCGCCATGGAGAGATGGGAAATGCAGAACAGTTCACTGAAAAAAGGTCTGAGCAAACGGCATGTTTTTTTTATAGCTCTTGGTTCTGCTATCGGAACGGGATTATTTTACGGCTCGGCCGGAGCCATTAAAGTAGCAGGTCCCAGTGTCCTTCTGGCTTATTGCATTTCAGGTGTTATGGCATTTATGGTCATGCGGGCGCTGGGTGAAATGGTTCTTCACAATCCACTTCCCGGTTCATTCGGGCGCTATGCCTCCAATTATATGAACCCTTTTTCCGGTTTTCTCACTGGCTGGACCTATGTTTTTGAAATGGTACTGGTTTGTCTTGCCGACATTACCGCTTTTGCAACTTATATGGGGTTCTGGTTTCCCGAGGTTTCGCCTTGGTTATGGACGCTTGGTATCACCCTTGTCATAACCGGTTTGAACCTCACAGCTGTAAAAATTTATGGCGAAATGGAATTTTGGCTATCAGTCGTCAAGATCGGAGCCATTATAGCCATGATCATTGCCGGTTTCGGAATTATGTTATTCGGCTTCGGTACAGCAACACATGAAGCAACCGGTATTCATAATCTTTGGAGCAATGGCGGCTTTATGCCGAATGGCTGGGAAGGTTTTATTGCTTCTTTCAGTGTGGTTGTGTTCGCTTTCGGTGGAATTGAAATTATCGGCCTTATGGCTGTCGAAGTGAAAGATGCCGACAGGAATATTCCAAAGGCAATCAATGCTATTCCCTTCCGTATCCTGTTTTTCTATGTGGCAACACTTGCTATTTTGATGTCGCTTTATCCCTGGAACAAGATCGGCCTTGAAGGTAGCCCCTTTGTCACGATTTTTGAAAGTCTTGGTATCAAATATGCGGCTAATATCCTCAATATTGTTGTGATAACCGCTGCAATTTCTGCCATCAACAGCGACTTATACGGTGCGGGCCGTATGTTACATGGCCTTGCCGAAGATGGTCATGCCCCCAAAAAACTCAATTTTGTTTCAAAAAGCGGAATTCCGGTGTTGTCGGTTTTGGCAATGTTCTGTGTGTTGGTTATTGGCGTGGTGCTCAATTATTTTGTCCATGACAAGCTGTTTTTCCTGATCGCTGCTATGGCAACATTTGCGACAGTCTTTGTCTGGCTCATGATTTTGCTTTCACAAGTTTGTATGCGACTTAAAATGTCAAAAGCCGAACAGAAAAACTTGCGTTATCAAATTCCGTTCTGGCCGGTTGGTCCAATCATAGCTATTCTTTTCATGATTTTTATCATTGTGCTTCTTGGATTTTTTGAAGATACAGCACCTGCACTCGTCGTCGGTATCATATGGATTGTGTTAATGTTGGTCTGCTATTTTGTTATGAAGCGGACAGGCAATGAAGCAAAACATGCCAACTTGAAATAATCCTCAAACTTGAAGCAGCTTCTAAGCCTGCAAGAAGTCTTTTTGTAAGGCTTAATGAGGCGAAGAGGAAAGTGCTGAAGGCCAAAAGATTTATAAAGTAGAAACCGGTTTTTGTTCGGTACCCCGTTGGAAAAGGGCATTATGAGGCTTTTGTGAGCTGAAGTGAACGGGAGACGCAAAAAGTCAAAATCGTGCCGATCACTTGCTTCTGAGCAACTTGAAAATCCTTATATGTTCAGCCCCGTTTTTAAAGTCCCTCTCTTTTAAAGTCTATAGAGTGACAAAAATGACCGGCTTTGAAATAGTGAAAACCGGTCATTTGAGCAATTGGCGATCATGATAAGACAGCAGACTATATAAACAGACTGCGGCAAACGGACTTTAGATCAAATAGACCGGCGAATTTTCCGACTTATAGCGCGATGTTATTTGCTTCGGCATAATTCATCAGCCAGGATCGCAATGTTGCCGTTGTTGTTTTTTCCAGTTCGGCGAGCAATGCTTTTTGTAAATCTCCGATATCAAGCCTGAGCAACATGGCTTTGATCGGACCGATCGCTGATGGTGTCATGGAAATGCGGGTAAAGCCAAGTCCCAGAAGTGCCAAAGCAAGCAATGGTTTACCGGCCATTTCGCCGCAGAGGGTCACCGGCGTGTTATTGCGCTCACCTGCTTCGATAATTTTGCGTAAAGCACGTAGGAACGGGGCAGAGAGTTGATCAAAACGATGGGCTATTTCAGAATTTCCCCGATCAATTGCCATCATGAATTGAAAAAGATCATTGGAGCCGACGGAAACAAAGTCGACAACACGCATGAGTTCATCAAGCTGGAACAAGAGTGCCGGTACTTCAACCATAGCACCCAATTTCAACCTTGTTGGCATTGCGTGACCAAAACGCGTAAGATAAGCAACCTCCCGATCAATAAGCTTGCGAGTGTGAAAAATTTCGCCAACTTCGGTGACCATTGGCAGCATGACGCGCAATTCCCGTCCGCCGGAAGCTTTCAGCAAAGCGCGCAATTGCGTTCTCATCAATGCCGGTTTGTCAAGTGTCAGGCGGATAGCGCGCCAGCCAAGGGCTGGGTTTTCTTCTTTCCCTTTGCTGCGGAAATAGGGCAATACCTTGTCTCCACCGATATCCAGCGTCCGGAAAGTAACCGGTTTGTCGCCAATTTCCTTATAGACATTGCGATAGAGTTTTTCCTGTTCGTGGGCTCTAGGAAATGTCGAGGCAATCATGAACTGTAATTCAGTGCGGAAAAGGCCAATGCCTTCTGCTCCCGATTCATCAAGTTGGGGTAGATCGACGAGGAGACCGGCATTGATGAGCAAGGTAATGTGGCGGCCATCCTTGGTATTGGCCGGTACATCCCGCAAATTACGATAGAGTTTTTGTTTGCGGGCACGAAACCGCGCCTTTTCAACGAAAGCACTTTCAACATCCGGTACAGGGCGCAGGTAAACTTTGCCGTCATCACCGTCAATTATCACGGGGTCGCCATTTTCCGATAGAGACACAACCCCTTTCACCTGTCCAACAACCGGTATCGACATGGCACGCGCAACAATAGCCACATGGCTTGTAGAGGCTCCATCTTCCAATACAAGGCCACGAATACGTTCACGCGGATAATCCAATAATTCGGCCGCCCCCATCGAGCGGGCGACAATGATTGAATCAGTGGGTAAATCGGCATTGATTGTTTCGCGCGTGCGCCCCATCAATTGATAAAGCAAGCGATTGGCGAGATCGTCAAAATCTGACAATCGCTCACGCAAATAAGGATCCGTCAAATGAACCATGCGTGCACGCGTATCACTTTGAACTTTTTCAACAGCAGCTTCCGCAGTCAAACCGTTTTTGATTGCTTCTTCAAGCCGCCTTATCCAGCCGCGGTCATTGGCAAACATACGATAGGTTTCAAGAATTTCGCGGTGCTCGCCTTCACTTGCTACATCACTTCTCGAAAGCATGTCATCAATTGATAGACGTAACGAGTTGATTGCTTTTGTGAGCTTCTCGATTTCCGCATTGCTATTTTCATTGAAGAGGTTGGTTACGACAAGACGCGGTTCGTGAAGAACAATATGGCCAAGGCCGATGCCTTCGTTAAGTGATTGACCGACAAGCGTGAACGGGCGGCGCATGTCAACATCGACATTGGGACGGGTAAGCCTCGGTAGATCACCGGCAGCAACCATTTCTGCAAGAACCATGGCAACCGTCTCGAGGGCTTCGACTTCCTCGTCACTATAACCGCGTTTATTGCGGTTCTGGACAACAAGAACACCCAAAGTGCGACCGGCACGTAAGATTGGAACACCAAGAAATGACGAATAGATTTCTTCACCCGTTTCGGGAAGATAGGCGAATGCCGGATGTTTTCTCGCATCTGTCAGGTTGAGAGGGCGGGCAGTAGCTGCAATGGTTCCCACCAAGCCTTGCCCCAGACGTAATTCCGAAAGGTGGACAGCGCCGGGATTAAGGCCTTCTGTCGCATAGAGTTCCAACATATTATCGGAACGCAAAACATAGAACGAGCAAACCTCGGCGTCCATATTGTGAGCGATTTCACGAACAATAAGGTCAAGTCGTTCTTGTGAGTCCATGGCGCGTGCCATAAACTCGCGTAGCCGCTTCAGAATAACTTTGGGGCCTACATGGGTCTCCCGCATAATTTATCATATCTCCCGTTATGATAGTTAAGTCTCATGCTCATGATATTAAAAGGTCAACCCGCTTTATTTTTCCCAAGACAAACCGGTAGGTTTATCCCTTAGCCTTTATCCAAGCCATAAACTGTATGTAAGGTTCGTACAGCCAATTCGGTATAGGCATTGTCGATCAAAATTGAAATCTTGATTTCAGATGTCGTGATCGCCCGGATATTGATACCTTTTTCAGCCAATGCTTTGAACGCTGTTGCAGCAACACCTGCATGACTGCGCATACCAATGCCGATAATTGAAACCTTAGCGAGATCTGTTTCCGACTGGATAACATCAAAACCAATTTCTTTTTTGTTGGCTTCGAGTGTTGCAACAGCTTTGTCAATGTCGGTTGCCGGTACAGTAAATGTCATATCGGTTTTGGAACCGTCCTCCGAAATATTCTGTACAATCATATCGACATTAACATGTTCCTCGGCCAATGGTCCGAATATTGCCGCCGAAATGCCCGGTCGATCTGCCAAACGGCGTAAAGAAATTTGTGCCTCTTCTTTGGCAAAAGCAATGCCTGTGACAACCTGTTGTTCCACGATTTCATCCTCGTCGCAAATGAGTGTTCCGGGTGGATTGATAGGGTCCCCCATGCCCGGAGCATCGGGATCCTCGAAACTCGAACGCACAAATGTGCGTACTTTATGAACCATTGCAAGTTCAACCGAGCGCACTTGCAAAACTTTGGCACCAAGAGAGGCCATCTCCAGCATTTCTTCAAATGCTACCTTTGGCAGACGACGTGCTTTGGGGTCAATTCGCGGGTCTGTCGTATAGACACCGTCAACATCGGTATAGATATCGCATCTGTCCGCTTTGACGGCTGCAGCGACTGCAACCGCACTGGTATCCGACCCGCCGCGGCCAAGTGTGGTAATGCGTTTATCTGGTCCGATGCCTTGAAAACCTGCAATAACAGCAACTTGTCCTTCTTTAAAACGCTGGATTAATTGTGAACCGTCGATTTTTGTAATGCGTGCAGCACCGTGAGCATTATCTGTCTCGATCGGAATTTGCCAACCGAGCCATGAGCGCGCATTGATTCCCATGGATTGCAGGGTAATAGCCAGAAGTCCGGCCGTTACCTGTTCACCCGAGGCAACAACGACATCATATTCGCGGGCATCATGCATCGGTGAGGCTTCACGTGTCCAGCCGACGAGCTCGTTTGTTTTACCAGCCATTGCCGAGACAACGACAGCAACTTCATTGCCAGCATCAACTTCACGTTTGACGTGGCGCGCAACATTTTTGATGCGCTCGATATTGGCGACTGAAGTTCCACCGAATTTCATGACTATGCGCGCCATTTAAACAACTCTTGCCTCTAATTTTTTAAAACTGTTCTAACGCCGAGCCTGATAAGCCTTTCGGCTATGCTGACATAGCCAATATTGAGAATTTACGCAAGACTGACATATTTACTTGTTTGTCTCTTGACTTTGACCCATTTAAGACAGAATTCATAAACGTAATCTTATAGGAGAGCCCCCTATGGCCGAAGCCCAACGTACCACGATAGATCAGGCAGAAGTAGATCATTTTTCGCGCATTGCTGCAGAATGGTGGAATCCGCAAGGAAAATTCCGCCCTCTCCATAAATTCAATCCGGCACGCCTTTCCTATATCAAGGAAAAGGTTTGCGAGGCTTTCGACCGCGATCCCAAGGATGCCGAACCTTTAAAAGGGTTACGTTTTCTTGATATTGGTTGTGGTGGCGGACTTCTTTGTGAACCGATGGCGCGTCTCGGTGCCGATGTCGTAGGTGCCGATGCTTCAACCACCAATATAGAAGTTGCAAAACTCCACGCGACTCAATCAGGCTTGACTATAGATTACCGTGCAACAACAGCCGAAGATTTGGCAAAAGCCGGAGAACAATTCGACGTTGTCCTGAATATGGAAGTTGTCGAACATGTTTCCGATGTTGATCTCTTCATGTCGGAAAGTGCCAGAATGGTTAAACCCCAAGGCCTTATGTTTGTTGCAACACTGAACCGGACACTGAAGTCGTGGGGACTGGCTATTATAGGAGCTGAATATATCTTACGGTGGTTACCGAAAGGAACACACGATTATAACAAGTTTCTGACACCCGACGAAATTACAGAAAAGCTGAATACAGCCGGCCTTACGGTTATAGACAAACTGGGAATTACCTATAATCCCTTCAAGGATAGCTGGAACCGGTCGAAAGATACGGATGTCAATTATATGTTGCTGGCCCGGCGGCTGAAATAAGCATAAAATTCTGAAAATAACCGGATATTTGCCGGAGGATCAGTTTTCATCTTCCGGCAAGGGGGCAAGCGGCATGACCGGAATGCCGTCATCAACGAGTGAAGAGACCTCTTCCGAACTCGCCTCGCCATAGATGGGGCGTTCTTTAACTTCCTTGAAATGAATGCGCCTTGCTTCCTCGGCAAAATGGTCACCGACATATTCGGCGTTTTTGCGCACCTGACGGGTAAGTTTGCGCATTTCTTCAATTATTCTTTTTTGCTCTTGATTGAGCCCCATTCCGACCTGTTCATGTTTTCTGGACGTGGAAACCGCAGGAGCCATCAATGTTTTATCTATGACTTTTGAGTCACAAACAGGACAGTGAATGAGGCCGTTTTTTTTCTGATTTAAAAAATCATCATTATTCCGGAACCAACCGTCGAATTCGTGAGCGTGATCACAATGAAGCGAAAAACGGATCATTATTTTTCGCCGGAAAGAAGTGTGTCGAGCTTGCCGCTTCTTTCAAGCTCATAAAGATCATCGCAACCGCCAATATGTTTTTCACCAATAAAAATTTGCGGGAAAGTATTGCGACCATGCGCACGTTTCACCATTTCTGCGCGTCTTTCACCGGAACCATCAATTTCTTCATAGGCGACGTTCTTTGATTGCAACAATTCCATGGCACTCTCGCAATAAGGACAGTGAGGACGGGTGTAAATCGTTACATGCGGCATTTTCTTCTCCATTGTCGCTATATAAGTGCCTTTCGATTTTTCCTCAAGAGGTCGGATCTTCATATAATTCCGGCAATACCCGTGAAAAAGTAAGGACATCGACGCTTTTGGCTCCTCCTCGCAGAAGCGCCTTTGTTGCCGAGCGCACAGTCGAACCGGTTGTAAAGACATCATCCACAAGCAGAACGTGTTTGTCTTTAATTTTTGCTTTTTCCTTTTCCGGAACAATGAATGCGCCGATCATATTCCGTTGACGGGCTTTCTTGAGAAGCCCTACTTGCTGGCGGGTGTTCTTTCTCCGTCTGAGAAGGAAGGGTTGCAACGGTTTTCCGCTTCTTTTCGCAATATGGCGGGAAAGCTCGGTAGCCTGATTATATGTACGTTTCAAAAAACGGCGGTAGTGCAAAGGAATAGGTACAATGACATCGGCGTCGCCAATAAGTTCCTTACCGGCAATAATCATCCATTCGGCCATGGATGGGGCGAGATCTGTCCGGTCACCATATTTAAGCCGCGCAACAAGACTGCGAGCAAGGCCGAAATGGGCAACAGCCGAGCGCGCACGTTGAAACGGGGGAGGGGATTGCAAAGCTTCCCCGCTTAAGAAACCTTCTCCGGGGTCGTAAGTGAATGGCGTTCCCATAACAGGGCAATAAGGCTTGGTTATGAAATGCAATTTCTGCCAGCATTCTGCGCAGATGGTACCGCTTTTCTCGACAAAAGCACCACATCCCGGGCATGTCGGAGGAAACAGCAAATTCATGACATGTTCCCCGAATTTTACCAAAGTTTTCCGTTCGAGATAATGGGCCTTTAACAATCTTTTTGACCTTTTTAGACAAACGACTGCATTCGCAATGAAAATTCCCGGGATATTGTTAAAACGACCCGTTTGGGTTTATTCTGATCAATGATTACGGACAGATCCGTCGATCTTCCCAGAATAATTGATGACGGTTAAAATACAACATAGCAGATAATGACAGATTTTCTTATTTTTGACCAGAATAGAATTGAACAGTTTCGAAGCCGCGCTTTTATGCGTTACGGTAACAAAGGCGATTTTCTACTTAGACGTATCACCGAGGAATTACAGGAAAGGTTGCAGACAGTTGACCGAAAATTCAGCCATGCTGTAGACCTTTTCGGTCATACCGGAGCAGGAGCCGAAGCACTTGTCAATTCGGGAAAAGTCTCTAATGTCGATAGTGTTGAAAGTGACGGTCGCTATACAAATGGCAAACACGTCTTTTTGCAGCGTGATCGGGAAATTATAGATTTGCCAGCCGGAGCTTATGATCTTGCTATTTCGCTTTTGTCACTCAGCATAACGAATGACGTTCCCGGAGTACTTACCCAGATTCGCAATAGTTTGAAACCGGATGGCCTTTTTCTGGGGGTTATGGCAGGAGCGGGGACATTAGGCGAATTACGAGAATCTATGCTCGAAGCTGAAAATGAACTTTATGGAGGAGCCAGTCCGAGGATTTATCCGTTCGTTGATATTCGGGATGCCGGAGGTTTGCTGCAAAGGGCCGGTTTTGCAATGCCGGTGAGCGACGTGGAAAATTTGACTGTCCGTTATGATACGGTTTTTCATCTTATTGATGACTTGCGTGCCATGGGGATGCAGAACGCACTGATTGGACGCTCCCATCGTCCTGTAAGTAGAAGATTTTTTCAGCGTGTTGCCGAAATTTATGCAGACCGTTTTAGTGATAATGATGGCCGTATCCGCGCAAGTTTTTCTTTTATCTGGCTTTCAGGCTGGGCTCCGGATAAAAGTCAGCAAAAGCCGGCCCGTCCGGGAACAGCAACAATATCTCTTGTTGATGTTCTGGGCGATAAATCGGCTCATTGATAGCGCATAATAGTTCGATAAACTTTCATTTATCTTTGAAAGTTGGATTAAGCGTTTTTCGGCTTTTTGCAGGTAATCAAAGAGGAATTCGGGCGCAACCGTTTTTATGACGGGTGGATTTTCCATCAACTATTGCTCAGTTCCTTGTCATTGTCCGATTCAAAAACCGATTTATCGGTTTCGTGTAAAATTTGGCTGGTTATTGTTGCCGCTGTCATTGCACCATTTACATTCAAAGCCGTGCGCCCCATGTCGATCAATGGCTCGATAGAGATGAGCAAAGCAACGAGTGTAACCGGCAAGCCCATTGTTGGCAAAACAATAAGGGCTGCGAAGGTTGCACCACCACCAACGCCCGCAACGCCGATCGAGCTTAATGTGACAATACCGACAAGTGTCGCGATCCAGACAGGATCAAGCGGATTGATGCCGACAGTCGGCGCTACCATTGTGGCAAGCATTGCCGGATAGAGGCCGGCACAACCATTTTGACCTATTGTGGCACCGAAAGATGCTGCAAAACCGGCTATTGATTGCGGAACGCCAATGCGCTCGGTCAAAGCTTCAATATTCAAGGGGATACTGGCGGCACTTGACCTACTGGTAAAGGCGAATGTCAGTACCGGCATAACTTTAGAAAAGAAACGCAGAGGATTAATGCCTGAAAGACCAAGCAGCAGTCCGTGAACGCAAAACATAATCGCAAGCCCCAGATAGGAAGCAACGATAAAGGCCAGTAATTTCAAAATATCTTCGGCATTGGAGGTAGCTGCAACCTTTGTCATAAGAGCGAAAACGCCATAGGGGGTAAGCAAAATGACAAGGCGAACCAGTTTCATAACCCAGGCCTGTAGCGTGTCGATTGCCGAAATGACGCCTTTTCCCTTTTCGGGATTGTCTTTCATCAGACGTATAGCCGCCGCACCAAGAAATGCTGCGAAAATAACGACGCTGATAATGGAAGTGGGATTAGCACCTGTGAGATCGGCAAACGGGTTTTTGGGTATGAAAGAAAGGATAAGTTGCGGAACACTCATATCGGCAACCTTGGACATGTAATTGGTCTGGATAGCACTCAGTCTGGCACTTTCGGCACTTCCCTGAACAAGGCCTTCAGCCGAAAGGCCAAAGAGATTGACCATCATCACACCGACAAAAGCCGCGATCAAAGTGGTAAACAAAAGAATGCCTATGGTGATTGTGCTGATTTTGCCAAGTGACGAAGCCGAATGAAGACGGGCTACCGCAGAAAGGATGGACGCAAAAACCAGTGGCATGACGATCATCTGCAAAAGAAGAACATAACCGTTGCCAACGATATTGAACCATTCGATGGATTTTTTTAATTGCACATTGTCGAGACCGTAAATGGACTGCAATATGATTCCGAAGATTACGCCAATAACAAGTCCGATCAAAACCCGACGCGAAAGACTCCAGCCTGTTCTTGCGGTTCTGGCAAGTGCAACGAGTAACAGAATGAATATGACGAGATTGGCAATAAATCCGATAAGCATGTAAAAACTGCCCCTTGATCCGGTATAAAAACTCAACAGTGCAGGGACTATCCCTTCAATGACGATATAGGGGGCAAGGGCGCTTATCTCAAAGAAAAATATTTTAATAAAATAACTTTTTAGGCGAATTTATCCTACTGTAAAACTTTTAATTAGGATTTTTTACGTCGTCTATTTGCGGAATAGGCGATTGGTTGACTGAACCTGTCATTGTCGAATAATCAACTTTATTTTGGAAAATTGATTGGGTCAGTTCCGCATCTTTACGATCTGCAAGCATTGGTACGAGGATGAGACCAAGTGCGACAGCTACAGAACCGAAAAGCAATACTATTCGCAAAACACCCGTCCCTGCTGATTGAGTAAGGTCATTATGATCTATTTTTGAAAACTCTTGGTGACGCATGATATTTCTCCAGAGTAACCAGAACACATGCTATAAATCACCTGTTAATAACCACTTAATACCGGTTCAATCCGGTACAATCTTGCTAAACAAAGTAAATAACCGGTTAAAGCAACAAATCTTTTAAAAGTGGTATGAGCGGCTTGTCGGCAGGAGGCATTTCGTAATGATCGAGATCATCGGCGCGAACCCATTTGAGATTTTGACCTTCCGCTCCCCTTGCTATTCCTTGATAACGCCGACAAATATAAAGCGGCATCAATAAATGGAATTTTTCGTAAGAATAGCTTGCGAAAGTGAAAGGCGAAAGGCAATCTTCTTTCACTTTAATTGCCAATTCTTCGTCAAGTTCGCGGATAAGTGCCTGTTCGGGCGTTTCTCCGGGTTCCAGTTTACCTCCGGGAAATTCCCATAGTCCAGCCAGTGACTTACCTTTCGGTCGTTCGGCAAGAAGAACCCGATTATCTTCATCGATCAAGGCACAGGCAACCACGATGAGGACGGTTTTCAGATTTGTCAAACGCCTGGTCTCCAATATTGATAATGGTAGATTGTTTTAAAACCGGCACCGGTGTAAAGGCGCCAGGCGGCACTATTTAAAGTCTCGACCTGTAGCCAAAGTCTTTCAATGGGAACGTCGGCAGTTTTACGCCTGATTGTACTGATAAGACTTTGCAGTGCCAAACCACC
>CAMLLT010000048.1 GCA_946480935.1 uncultured Bartonella sp.
ATCGACATTCATTGTCAGCCCCTCGCCTGATTATCATTGGGAGCACTTGCGGTCGTAAAAGCGGTTCGGTTAAGACCGAGCATCTCGTTCTTCGAACCGTCTCTGACAATGCGGCCATTGTCGACAACGATGATGCGGTCAACCAGCTTCAAAACCGGATAGCGGTGGGTTGCCACAATGAATGTCCTATTGCCGATCCAGGATTTCATGCGTTCAAGGACTGCAACTTCTGTTGCTTCATCAAGCGAAGCAGTCGGCTCGTCAAGCAACATAATGTGTGGCGAGCGTAAAAATAAACGGGCAAGCATCAGTGTCTGTTTTTGCCCACCCGAAAGGCCAACCCCGCTTTCACGTAATTTGAGATCAAGCCCGTGCGGCTGGTTGAGCAACAACTGGTCGGCACAGGAAAGATGCATGGCTTTCAAAATATCTTCGTCTGTTGCCAAAGGATTGGCCGCCAGAAGATTATCCCGCAATGTGCCGTAAAACAGACTGGACTCCTGAAACATTGCCCCGACATCCCGCCTTATATCGGCAATGTCGATCATCCCGATCGGGGTATCATCAAGAAGAACGCGTCCCTGAACAGGTGCCGAAAGGCCGGCAAAGAGGCGCAGCAGTGTTGATTTCCCAGCCCCCACGCGCCCGAGAATGGCAATTTTTTCTCCCGGTTTTATATGAAGACGCGGTATGATCAAAGCCGGTTTTTCCTGAGGTCCGTAAAGATAGACCAAATCCTGCAAGTCGTATTTTCCCCGCAAGACGGGTTTATGATAATAATCTTTGTCGCTATCGTGATCGACCGGCAGAGTGAGTAAACCATCAAGCCCTTTTTTCCCCACACGGGCATTTTGTAATTTGCTCAAAATTGCCGGTATTTGTGAAAGTGGTGCAATTGTCCGGCTTGTAAGAATGGAACAGGCAAGAACCGCGCCGAAAGACAATTTGGCATCGAGTATGCCGTAAACGCCGGCAATAACCACACCGACATAGGCAATTTGCTGCATCGTTTGGGAAAAATTCATCAACATGGAAGCAATTTCACGCTGTTTCAGGCTGATATTGCCGCTTACTTTATTGACCTCACCCCATAAACGGCGAAAACGCGGTTCGGCCTGAAGCAATTTGATATCTTCGGCACGATAAATCGACTCCATCAAAATAGCATTGCGCATGGCGGATTCTTCCAACCCCTGACTGGAAAGTTTCGCAAGCGGGATCTGGGCAATAATTCCGGGCAGCACAATGAAAGGAATGGCCGCAATGGGAACGAACACGACATAGCTGCCAATGAGCCAGATAATAAAAAGAAATGATACGACAAAGGGAAGGTCGATGAGCACACCCAGCGTTGTCGAGGTTAAAAGCTCCCGCATCTGGTCGAGATCGCGCAATTGCGAAATCAAGGTTCCCGGAGACCGCGGCCTTGCATCATTGCGAATATTCAAAACCCGCGCGTAAAACATGGCCGATAATTTGAGATCGGCCTGTTTGCCGAAATGGTCGGTAACGGCTACACGCGTTGTCTTCAAAATGAATTCGAGAATCAATGCCAGAGCCACACCGGAAGCCAGCACCCATAATGTATTGGTGGACCTTCCCGGCACAACGCGGTCCCAAACCTGCATAGCAAACAAGGACGTTCCGATTGCGAGCAAATTACCGACGAGCGAACCGAGACCCAGTTGCACAAATATCGGCCAATTGGCCACAAATAACCCTTTGAACCATGATTTGGGTTTTTTTTGCAGATAGTCATCAAGCCGGTCGTCATGGACACTCAAATGACGTTCAAGAACGAGAAGATGAATCTTTTGTTTGCCATGTGTGAGCGTATCAAAAGCAATGTGTTTTCTGAAAACATTGTTGTCGATAACAAAATCGACAATGCCGTATGCCCCTTCTTTGGCCGTGAGCAAACCGAGCTGGCCATCAACCTGAAGAACAGCCGGCATCATAACCGAAGAAATTGCTGTCGGCTCGACTTCGACAAATGTTGCAGCCAGACCGCAGCTAAGGGCAATATCGATAATTATTTCGTCTTTTTGTGCACCCCCGCTCCATTTTGCAGCATTACGCACAAGTTCGTTTGAAACCGGTATATTGAGCTCACGGGCAGCAAGCAGCAGCACATCGACCCATTTTCCCATGAACAATGCGCCGTTTCTATTTTCATTATCTTCGCGGGCAGAATTTGCGGTTTTTCTTTGTTGTTGCGATGTATCGCGTTCCGCATGAAATGTTTTCGGGCCTTTATTCCTGCCTTCATCTTTTGCTCCGGCAGGTTTAGTAAATCCATTCAATGTCTGCTGTTTTCCGTCACTTTCAGCGGCCATTTCGCGGCCATTTCGGGGCAATGTCCTATATGGCTCGCGGCTTCTGTTTTCGAGTTCGTCATTGATTGCAGATAGCGCCGGCCTTGCATTTTCAATTGTGTTTTTCTGTTCGACATTTTTTCCGTCAACAGGCGAAAACGCATTTGTTCCACGAGGAATAAAAGCAAATTTACCGGTGAAATAATCAAAACTTGTCATGGCAAAACTCTCAACTATGCTCACGCAAACGACTAACCAACTGGCCTACCGCATAATAGGCTTTGATTTTTGCATAGAGGCGATCGGATAAAGCTGTAATCTGGTCACTTTCAGCAACGAACGCATCGCGTTCGGCATTGATGACATCGGTTAATGGACGCTTGTTCAACGTATATTGCTGCCAGTAGAGATCGCGCGAAGAAAGCGACAAATTCATCATCTGGCGGGCATTATCCATACGCTCGGTAGCCCCCCTTTCTTCCGTTTCAGCCGCACCTCTGGTTGTGCGCGATACAAGCTTTTCGTTTTCGGCCGCCTGACGGGCAGCACGCAATTCTGCTTCGGCTGCTTCTATCTGGTATTTTTCGCGCTTTCCGGAAGAAAATTGTCCACTCAATTGCAGACCGACAAAAGTGCTATCATTGGTCGCATTACGCTGGCCGGTAGCGCCTGACTGGCTCACGCCGAGACTGACCGCAGGAAACCGTTCGGCTTTGGCCAAACGTAACCGCTGTTGGGATGCTTTGACTTCCGCCTCTGCGGCAAGCACTGCCGGTGTGTGGTCAATATCGTTTTCGCCATTGCTCAGACTGTCCATAAAGCGTGTTGTTTCAGCGAGAGTTTTCACTTTTTGCGGGCGGAAACCGGTAATTTGCGAAAATTTTCCGGCTGCCACATCAAAGCGCGTTGTTGCTTGTAAAAGATCGGACTTCGCCCGTTGCATCCCGACCTCGGCCTGATTGAGATCGGAGGCGTCGGAAAGGCCGGCACGCACGCGTTGGCTAATCTTGTTATGGGTGTCACTCAAAAGGCGGGTTTCACGTTCTGCCGCGCCGATCAATTCCTGTGCGGCAGAAAGTTCAACGAAAATATTGGCAATATTCTCAGCCACATCTTCCATTGTGCTATTCAATTGGTGGGTTTGTTTTTCGTTTGTGGCCCGGGCTGCGCCTATGCGACTTGACGTTCTGCCAAAATCATAGATGAGTTGCGAAGCGCCAACAGTGCCGCGCACATTGCCGGCATCATTATTATTGTTACCGGAATTATAATAACGGTTATAACCGGGATTGAGGCTATATTGGAATGTCGGATACCAGGCCGCCTTTTCAATAGCAATTTGCGCTTTGCTTTGAGCAACAATTGCACTTGCCCTTCCGATATCCGGATGGCGGGCCAAAGCAATACCGACAGCATCTTTCATGCCGATCCGGTCAGTCGAAATTGTTGTCATAGCATCATCGGCTTTTGTTGATGATGGCGCATGTATCAATTTCCGATTTTCGGAACCCAATTCGTTATAACCTGTTTTTTTCGCCTTTTGATAATCGGGGAGAGGTGCTGTTCCGGCTGCCTGATGACGCACAATACGGGATTGGTGAGAGCGCGGTGTCGTGCAACCGGTAACCCCAATCAACACAAAACATAAAAGCGCACTGCTTGCCCATAAAGCCATTTTCGGCTGCACACCGGAATGACGATTGTGATAGAGGCTAACGGGCATGAATACCCCCCTTTTCCTGTTCTGTTCCCGCTTGGAAAAACGGCGCATGATTGACAAATTGGAACTGGTAACCAACCGGTTGCCAATTTTGTCCGCCCCATTTATTTCCTTCCCCCTCATGAAGCGGCTCCTGCCCGAAAGAATGTCCGGAAACAGGCGGCAAGTTTTTCTGTGCGTTTAATTTACTTTGTGCACTTGACGCGTTTTGCGGGCTTAATTCACTTTGTGCACCCAATTCACTTTGTGCCCACAATTCACTTTGTTCCCCCAATCCACTTTGTTCCCCCAATTCACTTTGATCATTGCCGCGTGCCAAAATGTTACGTCCATAGTTTTCCATTTTGTCGCGGATTTTGAGGGGAAGTCCCTCAAGCTCGTTCAAAGCAGCGGCTTTACTGACAATTCCAAGTGAAGAAGCAATAAAAAGCCAATCAAACACATGATATAAAGGAGGAAAACCGGCGCCATAATTTTCAAAATCGATAAGGCGCGGCAAACGTTCGGAAAAACAGGCAAGCCTTTCCTGTAAACGGGAAGAACGCCGTGCCGATGCGGCATCGCGCCAGAACTCTGTGTCGCACCGCCCGCCCTCGAAATGCATCCTTAAAAAATCGGCATTGTCCTTGAAAGCCTCGTTATTGGATTTGTTGTAGTCTTCAATAATATGCTCGCCAATAACGCCGTTACATTCCAATAATATGCGTTCCAGTCGGGCAATTTGATGAATTGTGGTTTCCGTGGCACTTGCTTGCAAAGGTCCGAGATATCCCGAGGAAACACCGATTGCTATGGCATTTCCCACCCATGTTTTTCCAAAATTTCCCGGATCGAATGTAATGACCGGCCGCGCTGCGACAGGTGATGCGAAAAGCAATTCCACCTCTCTTTTAGCGCGTGACCAGTCGGTATGATTATTTGAAAAAACATGCATTCCGCTATAATGGTCGCTTAAAGGTATTCCGCAGATATATCCGGCCGGGGTTGCATAATATTCGCTAACGAGGTCAACTCTACGCCCGTTATTTGCAAGCCTGAAATCAATTGCGCAATTGGTGAGCAGACTATCGGAAAAAGAATGCCATTTTCCATTTAGTTTTTGTCCGACGAGCAAATGTCGGAGACCCGAAGCGTCGATAACGAAATCGACGTTAAAATTATCTCCGCCAAAAAGTTTCAGAGCGTCTACATGACCATCCGGTGAAATCTCGAAGTCGACAACTTTTCTGGCAAATGCACGGATCTGCCGCTCGTTGCCGATTTTTTTGAGATAGTCGACAACCAGACGACAATCAAAGTGCAAAGTCGGTTCCACACCGCTTCTATGTGTATTGAAAACGGCATTGGCTTCAAGCTGGTTAGCCTTCTGTTCAATCAATGCAAAAGCCGGAAAAATTGTTTCGAGCGGAACGCCCAAAACAATGGCAGTGGCAAGATAAGGCCAAAAACCGTAAAGGGAAAAATCAAGTTCTTCAAGATGATCGTTCATACCTGGATGAAGATTGTAGAAAATGTCGTTCGCACTGCCATTGCGGAAACCGCGAAAGACATTGCCCATCTTGAATGTCGGCTTTATCGTGTCGACAAAATGCTGAAGATCAATGTTCAGACGACGAACCATTGCGATAAAATGGTGAAGCCCGCCTTCCCCACCTTTGAAACAAGGTAAATTGGGGTCTTCGAAAACGGTAATATCAACATTGGCACTGAATACGCGCCGCAACATCAGAGCGGAGAGCCAGCCGGATAGCCCCCCACCGATAATTGCAATTTTTTTCACGCGTCTGACATCCAGCACTTTTTCTCTCCACGCTATAGAGCGATTTTTGAAGACCCGAGCTTGGTTTCGGAAAAGATGGCGAAAATTATCCGCCATCAATGGGGATCATCCGATGATGATCTGATGGTTGGCCAACAATGTTTCGAGATCGGTATTGACGCCATTCAAGGTCAGAATATCCGCCGACTGGAAGCCATTCCCCTTGCCATCACGGTCAATACTCAAAATCGTATTGCCGTTTTCGAAACGGGTCGAAAGGAAGTCCTTGATATTATCACCCCAGTCGATCTGGGCTTTGCCTTTGTCGTCGAAATGGGCAGCGCCATCGGCATCGGCACGGTAGCCTTGCAACAAGTCCTTGACATCAATGCGGTCGGCATTGGCATCAATCTTGGTTTTGTCGGCGTCGATATAGGTTCCAACCGTGAAGCCATAGGCCGTGTCATGGCCGTTGCCACCTGTTGCATCATTCTGCTCAATGAGGCGATAAAGCAGAAGATCATGACCACCGGATTCAAGATGATAGGTGTCGTCACCAGCACGACCGTCAAAGAAATTGTCGCCTTTACTACCTGTGAAAGTATCGTCGAATTTACTTCCGTAAATACCTTCAATGTCATTGAACTTGGCGTTGTTGAAGCCCGTCGACTGATAGCCGCTATTACTCAAATCGACAGTGACACCGACGGTCGATTTTCCAAAGTCGACAATGTCTTCACCACCGCTTGCCTGCCAATATTTCTCACCGGCATCATTCCTCCAACCGCCACCACCGGAATAACTCTGGCTACCGGCTTCGGCGGTGAAAACATCATTATAACCGGTTCCGACAAGTCCCGGACGATAGCCCTGGGTTGCCGGATCATTGTTTCCCGCACCGGTTGTCACCGTGTCGCCATCCTTATTGGCATTCAGAATATAGGCATGGTCGGCTTCAACAGCTTTAAGACCTGTCCACGAGGTGTTGACATTTTCTATCGTGTTTTCTTTGCCATAACCGTTTGAATCTATTGTACGGGTGCTGGCAATGCCGCCAATATCATTCGATTGCCCCTCGGTATTGCGCAAGACAACAACCGAATAGGTTTCATTTTCTTTCAAGCCATAGAAATGGACAAGGCCGGTATTATCGGAAACACCCATGCCACCTTGTGCATTGATAACCTGCACGGCAACCAGTTTTCCCGAAGAGTCAAAAAGCTGAACGGTATTGTTATAGAACACATTGGCACCATCCTTATCGGTGATGCGAAGATGCAATGACGTTCCATAACCCACCTTGTTTTTGTTCGACAAAATGAGCGATGAATGGGCGTTGTCACGCTGCATGGTGACATCAAGCGCGCCATCCCAGTCATAGTCCACAACACCAATGCCATAAATGAAGTTAATGCCACTGCCATTAATGCTCTTTGGATCAACATCGCCATTGGCACTGGCAAGACGGCCACCCTGCGCACCGAAGATATCCCAATTATCCCATTTGACCGCGCCATCAAGACCAATGCCGCCATTATGCCAGAGTTTCGTGCCGGAGGCACTCTGGCCAAAGCCTGGAACCTCCAGAATATCCATTTTGCCATCGTGATCCCAGTCGATAGCAACCGACCAGCGACCGTCAAGGTCGTCCTTCAAACCGTAAGCACTACGTAATTGCCCGGTCCCGTCACCTTTATTATAAAAAATCTGGCTTTCCCTGTTGCCATGCCAATTACGGTGATTTTTGGCAAGGAACAGGTCCATATAACCATCACCATTATAATCGGCCCATGTCATGGAAATGGAATTTTTATAGTTGTCAGGACCAATTGACTCATCAGTGCCATTACCGAAACTCGGCAATGAATCGTCAAAATGCTGGCCAACTGACCAGTTGACGCCATAAACACCGTTAGGGGCAGATTTGCCGTTGTTCATGAGCGTCATCAACTGATACCAGTTGTTTGCATAGCCGGAAACGCCTGCCGTGTCATAAATCTCCCCGTTCCCGGCAAAATCAATCGTCCCGTTATTGTCAAGGTCGATTGCCGAAACATGGTGATCGGTCATAAAATTGCTCGTGAGCGCGGACTGGTTACCGCCGAATTGCCTTCCCATAGCAATGAACTGGTTACCGTTCAGGCTTGACGAACTCGCACCCTTGTTCAAGAAGATAGAGCCGGAATCCGCGCCGGAATCACCCTGAATGACATCAAGATAGCCGTCGCCATTCATATCGAAAGTGGCAATGCCGCCAAGGTGGTTTTCAATAGACGCACCATTGAACATGTCGGCATATTTTACATCGACATAATTCCATTGATTATCACCTGTGCCGACATAGGCGGCGGTTGTATACCAGGAATAGGAGGTTTTTGTTGACCATACATCAATGTAGCCGTCATGGTTATAATCGGCCATAGTATAGGAACCGAACAAAACAAATTCCGGCCCCCACCCCCAAACGTCAACCGTCCCATTATTAATTCCTGTCTGATAATTCAAATAGTGGGCTTCGGCCTTGCCGCTACTATTGAAAACCCAGACATTCGAATTGGAAATAACCTGCCACTCGCCATTATTGTTGAGAGCGACAGCCTGTGTATAACTTAAATCTCCACTACCCCTTAGAGTATTTCTGTTTGAAATTCCGTAATCGGGAACATTTGCAGCACCGGTTGTGTCAACGCGCAGTTCGACATCATGCGCTTCGCCGACATAACCGGATTTCGACACAATTGCCGTGGTAAAGATATAGCTGTGGCGGTCAACCAGGCTGCCATCAGGCAGCTTGAAACTGAATGTTCCATCCGGTTTGATCTGGCTTTTGTCGACATAGCCCAACAGCACGTGATCGCGATAAATGCCGATTTTCGCGCCATCTTCAAGGTCGGTAAGATTGCCGCTGATTTTACCCATCAAAACAGGATTTGTAACATCGACATATTCACCATTCTGGAAGACTTTACCGGTTTTACCGGTAAAGCCTGTAAATTCGGAATGTTGAGTCGAGCCATCACTATCAATAACAACAGTTTTTGCCGACTTTTGGGTTGCATCATCATCATAAATGCCGGTACTCGAAATAACGCGCGTCTTAATGACATAACTTCCGTCAGCTAGGGCAGGCTCATTTCGCCAATCAAGTTCCCACTTTCCATTGGCTGAATTATAAGTAAGGTCATACCATTGATTATTGATGAAGGCTTGTACCTTGTCGGTATCCTTTAGCGTTCCATCCACTTTGAAGCTGAAGAGGAGTGTATTATCCTGTGTCGTGAAGTCGCCGCTCTCAAATCCCGTATCGTCGGTAATACTGTCGAGTGTGGCCTTGGCACCGGGAACCGTTTTATCAACAATAAATGAATGCGCTTCAGATGCCGGTCCTTCATTGCCGGCAGCGTCCACCGGACGGGCTGTCAGCGAGTGTGGACCATTGGCAAGCTTGGCATCGGAATTTCTGTTACCCGCTTCCCAGAACCATGTATGATCGCTATCCACATCCACTTCGGCAATTAATTTATTATTGTCATAAATGCGCACTTTCTTCGCGTCGCTTGGTGCGTTTCCGCTGAAGATCGGGCTATCATCATTGGTGTGATCATTTTGATTGACAGTAATAACGGCCGGGCCTTCTTCACCATTGGCACTGTTCGGCAAAACATTATCCTGAACAGTCTCGCCGGTTATCTGCTTGGGTGCGGTAATGTCGACTTTAACAAGATATTCGTTTGAAACGCCGCTGGTCTTTCCCTCGGCATTTTGCGAAACGGCCGTAAACTTGTGGTCATCTTCTGTGAGCATTGGTCCGGTTGTATAAGACCAGTTGCCGTCGCCATCGGCATAAACGCGGCCAAGTTCCTTGCCATTATCATAGATGATAACAAGGCTGTTCTTCGGTGCCGTGCCTTTAATCGTCGGGTTGGTATCGTCGGTCGTGCCATTGTCGACACGGGAGCCACCATTTGCAACTACACCCTGAATAAGGCCGACATCATCAATAACCTCGGTAATTGTCGGCTGTTCCGGTTGACCATTATCAATATTCAGCTTGAAGTCCTGTCCGGCAAGAACAGTGCCATCGGTGCCTGTTGCCTCGACATAATATTTATGTTCGCCGGCGGTCTGTTCCGTCAAAACGATAGACCATGTGCCATCCGAACCGACATTGAATGAGCCGCCAACTTTCGTTTGTTTTGTAGCATCGCTATAAACGGTGACAGTCGAGCCTGCCGGTGCCGTGCCGTGAAGTTCGGGCGTTGTATCATCGGTATGACCGCCATTGGCAATCGGGCCTTTAATCGGATCCTCATTATCAACGGCATAATCAACCGTTACGGTATTTCCATTATCGGCTATTGTAATATCGGTTCCAAAGCCGCGATTGCTTTCATTGCCGGCCGCATCTTTTACCGTCGTGGTAAAATGATGTTCGCCTTTATTAAGCGGTGTTGTCGGTGTGAACGACCATGTACCATCCGGATTAACTTTCGTCTCGCCGATGGCTTTGTTGCCATCATAAATGGTTACAACATCGCCGTCTTTCCAATTATCTATCTTGCCCGAGAAGGTGGGCGTTGTATCGTTTGTTGTTCCGTGATCAGTGAGGGCATCGGAGATCACGGCTTTATTGGGGGCAATATCGCTTGTAATTGTCGGACGTCCGGGACTATCCGGTGCAGTTGTATCCACCACAAACGGATAAGGTGCGGTTGCGGCACTCTTGTTGCCACTGGCATCTGTTGCTTGAACCCAGATATTATGGGTTCCTTCTCCAAGTTTCCGCAAACTCGTTTCCCAATGGCCGTCATTATCGACTTTTACGGTGTCAAGCAACGTGTCTTCGCCATTGACCTGATCATAAATTTTAACATAAGAGCCTTTTGTACCGGTTCCTTTGATAAACGGCGTATTATCGCGCGTGGTCCCGTTTTTCTGGATCTGGTTATCCGGAAAAACAACATTCGGATCATTATCATTGCCAAGCTGGGTAACCGACGGAGTACCGGGCGCATGCCCGATAAGATCGAACTCGAAAACATCGGTTTTTGTATTGCCCACAACGCCGGCATGGTTGACCGGAACCACCCAGAAACGGTGATGGCCCGGCATCAACGGACTTTCCGGTTCAACCTCCCACGAACCGTCAGACTTGATATCTGCCCTGCCGATCGGCTTGGCATTCGGGTCTGACGGGTCGCTATCATAAAGAAGCACAGAAGCAACCTTGGCAGGGTCAAGCGAACCCGCTTTGCCTTTGACTGTCGGCCTGTTATCATCGGTGATGCCGTTATTCGCGATATTTCCTGTTTCAAGACCCTGATCGTCATAGACATCAAAATCCTTCGAGCCAGACCAATCCGGTCCTTCTGTGGTCAAAGACAAGCCCAAAGCTGATGATTTCGGTCCCTGATTACCGGCCTTATCCTCAAGCACAGCAACAAAATAATAATCCTTATTATCCGGATAATGGGCTGCATCAAGATTGGCGGTAAATTTCCAATTGGTGCCATCAGGATGGACAGAACCAAGCTTGATTGGCTTGCCATTCACGTCTGTTAGAATATTGCCGTCTTTATCAGAGAGATAAATGACAACATAGTCGCCGGACTTGGCACCCGAAACTGTTCCATGCAATTCGGGTGTGCGATCATCGGTATAGTTTTTCTTGGTATGACTGCTTAATTCGGCTTCAACCCCGACATTATCAAAGAATTTATCAAGCGTTATCGTGCCATCCGGACCTTGATTATCGAGCGTCATTGTTTTTTCGTCGATATCCGATGTCCGGCCGGCATTGTCGATAATGCGGGTCTGGATGGTATAATTTGTGCCATCGGCACTCGCCGGCAAAGCTGTTACCGGGCGGAAGAAATAACGGTTATTTGCTGCATCATATTCTGTGTCGTACCACTGTCCGCCAACATTGATCTGGACTTTTTCACCATTTGCGGCATTGAGCTTGTCCGAGGTCTTGATGTAGATTGTCGGCTGTGTATCATTGGTAACATAGTCGTTCGTATCAAAACCTGTATCCTGTGAAATACCGACAATCGTCGGTTTGGTGGCAATTGTTCCGGTAAGAACCTTAAAATTCCATGCACCGGTTGGAATACCGATATTGCCAACAGCATCAACGGGCTTGGCCTGAAACGAATGGTCGCCATTTGCCAAGGCAGTATCGGGTGTATAGCTCCATGTATATTGCCCGTTATTTTCGACAACAACGGCTTCCCCGATTTTGACGCCATGGTCATAAATAAAGACCTTTTCGATGTCCGCTGTGGCCGAACCGCTATAGGTCGGCCTGTCGTCATTCGTCATGCTATTATTGCTGATCGTACCGGTGTTTTCCGGTACGTCGTCAGTCAAGTTGACAGACTGTAAAGCATCCGGCGCAGTCAAATCGATCGTATATTTGAACTCGCGTGATTTGTCGCTTTCATTGCCGGCTGCATCAACAGATGTTGCCTGAAAGTGATGTTCTCCTTCCGGTAACGGGCTTTGAACCGAATATTCCCAATTGCCGTTGGAATCGGCTTTCACGCTGTCAACCAGATGCGTCTCGCCATTAATCGTATCATAAATATTGACAATGCCGTTCGGTTCGGCGCCACTGCCTTTCAAAGTCGGCGTTGTATCGTCGCTTGCCGCACCGGAGGCTAAATCATCCGACTGGTTCGCACCGACATCATCGCTGGCACTGTCAATCACAGGAACATTGTCATTTTGCGTGTCGACAACAAGCTTGAAGTTGTCAGACTTCGTCGAATTATTTGGAAGCGTTGCCTGCGCAACAATCGTATAATTATTATCGGAAAGTGGCTTGTCTTTCGGCCAGACAAATGTCCAGTCGCCATTGCCATCGACACTGACTCTGCCGATTTCTGTTTTCACTCCGTCAACATCAGTATAGATAGTGACAGCCGAGTTGGGCGTTCCACGTCCATGCAATTCCGGTGTTCTGTCATTGGTGAGCCCACCGTCGGAAATCTTTCCGGTGTAATCTCCGATAGAAGCTTTTTGGTCATCAACAGCGTAAAGGATACTGACATCGACACTAGTCGGATCGATCGTGACCGATGTTGATTGGCTTTTTGCACTTTCATTTCCTGCCGCATCGGTGACCGATATTGCAAATTCGTAATCACCTTTATCAAGCGGATTTTCCGGTGTCCATGACCATTT
>CAMLLT010000049.1 GCA_946480935.1 uncultured Bartonella sp.
TTTCATTCCTGCTTGCCTTTATGGGCTCGATGCTCGGAATGGTGTTGTCGGGCAACATTGTTCTCCTCGTTATCTTCTGGGAACTCACCAGTATTTTCTCATTTTTGCTGATCGGTTACTGGTATCATAATGCAAGTGCGCGTGACGGCGCACGCATGGCCCTGACGGTGACAGGGTTCGGCGGCTTTGCGCTGCTTGTCGGAATGTTGATTATCGGTCACATTGTCGGCAGCTATGATCTCGATGTGGTGTTAAATTCGGGGTCACTCATCAAGGCAAGTCCGCTTTATATTCCGGCACTTGTCTGTGTGCTTCTCGGAGCATTGACAAAAAGTGCACAATTTCCGTTCCATTTCTGGCTCCCTAATGCAATGGCCGCGCCAACGCCGGTTTCTGCCTATCTTCATTCGGCAACAATGGTCAAAGCCGGTGTGTTTCTTATGGTGCGGTTCTGGCCGGTATTGGCGGGAACAGAAGCATGGTTCTGGATTATCGGCCTTTGCGGTTTGATTACGCTTTTGATCGGTGCCTATTTTGCTATGTTCCAACAAGACCTTAAAGGTCTGCTTGCCTATTCGACGATTAGTCATCTTGGGTTGATAACCACGCTCTTAAGTCTTGCAAGCCCGCTTGCTTGCGTTGCAGCAATTTTTCATATCGTCAACCATGCCATCTTCAAGGCATCGTTATTTATGGCTGCGGGCATTATCGACCACGAAACGGGAACCCGCGATATGCGCAAATTATCGGGGCTTTTCCGCTATATGCCATTTACCGGAACGCTGGCGCTGGTTGCAAGTGCTGCCATGGCAGGTGTGCCGCTTCTTAATGGCTTCATATCGAAGGAAATGTTTTTTGCCGAAGCGGTTGAAGTCCATCTGGAATCCTGGCTCGACAAGAGTACACCCTATCTTGCAACGCTGGCAGGATTATTGAGTGTTACCTATTCGGTGCGTTTTATCCACGGAGTATTTTTTGGCGGAAAACCGCATGATTTGCCAAAAACTCCGCATGAACCACCGCATTTCATGCGTTTTCCCATCGAGCTGTTGGTGTTTTTATGCCTTCTCATCGGTATATTTCCGAAATTTGCAATCGGTGGCATTTTGGGAACAGCCGTCCATTCGGTATTGGGGGCAGAAACGCCGCATTATGATCTGGCTCTCTGGCATGGTTTCAATACGCCTCTTGTCATGAGCCTCATTGCTTTGATCGGCGGGCTGATACTTTATATTCTCACGCGCAAATATCTGAAATCCTGTGAAGGTGGTCCGCCATTTTTCAGACATTTGAAAGGGCAGCGTATTTTTGAACGCGTATTGGTGACAATATCGTGGAAATGGGCGCGTTCGGCCGAGGCTTTTCTTTCTACCCGTCGTCTGCAAGTGGAAGCACGCTGGATTGTTCTTGCACCAATTGTTGCACTCTTGTTGTTGATTGCCGGAAATCAATGGATTGATGCGGGTGCATTGCCGCTTTTCCCGCTCGACCTACCATTTTTAATTATCTGGTTGATCGGTGGTGTTTGCGCAATATTGGTTGCATGGCAGGCAAAATTCCACCGCTTCGCTTCTTTGATACTTCTGGGCGTTACAGGGCTTATGACCTGTGCCACATTCTTGTGGCTTTCCGCCCCCGATCTTGCATTGACACAATTGGTTGTGGAGGTTGTCACAACAGTTCTTCTGCTTTTGGGGCTTAGATGGTTGCCCAAACGCTTGCAGGCTCCTGCCCCTCTGCCAAGCGGTTTTACGCCATGGTTAAGAAGAGGCCGTGATTTGCTCATTGCTATTGCCGGCGGGGGCGGTTTGGCGTGGCTCTCCTATTGTGTGATGACCCGCCCGCAAGGCGAAACAATTTCAGACTTTTTCCTCACCCATTCCTATTCAGATGCGGGTGGTCGCAATGTCGTCAATGTGCTTCTCGTGGATTTTCGCGGCTTTGATACAATGGGCGAAATAACGGTGCTCGGTATTGTAGCGCTCACAGTTTTTGCCCTTTTGCGTCGCTTCCGTCCGGCCGTTGAAAGTATCGAGGCACCGACACAACAACGGGTTCAGTCGGCTTTTGACGAGGCAAGGCCCGATCGGGAGATTGGTGACACGATTTCCGACTATCTTGTTATTCCACGCATTATCATGCATTGGCTATTTCCGGTTATTATGGCCTTTGCCGTCTATTTGTTCATGCGCGGGCATGATTTGCCGGGTGGCGGTTTTGCCGGCGGTGTCACCATGGCTATCGGATTTATTTTGCAATATGTGGCATCAGGAACGCGGTGGGTGGAAAGTCATCTGACAGTTTTACCGCTGCGCTGGATCGGTTTCGGTATTCTTCTGGCATTGGTAACAGGTGTCGGTTCGTGGTTTTTCGGCTACCCGTTTCTTACCTCCTATTTTCAATATACGAAGATTCCGTTTATCGGAAAAATGCCGACAGCCAGTGCTATGGCGTTCGATCTCGGTGTCTTTTCACTGGTGGTCGGTGCAACTGTGCTGATGCTCATCGCAATAGCCCACCAATCAATCCGGCATTATCGGGTTGGTAAAAGAACTGCTGAAAAAGAGGAGGGACGCTGATGGAAATTGTTCTTTCTCTCGGTATCGGTGTGCTTGCCGGTTCAGGAATCTGGCTTATTCTGCGGCCAAGAACCTATCAGGTCATTCTAGGGCTTTCGCTTATTTCTTATGCGGTCAATCTGTTTATTTTTTCGATGGCGCGTCCCCGCTCGAATGCAGCACCGATTGTTGACCCATCCAATCCTGTCAATCCGGCAAATTATGCCGATCCGATACCGCAAGCGCTGGTTCTTACAGCCATTGTGATCGGTTTTGCGACAACCGCATTATTTCTTGTTATTTTGCTGGTTTCACGCGGGTTAACCGGTTCGGACCATGTTGATGGAAGGGAAAATAAATGATCAATTATTTTCTCCACCATCTCGTTATTCTGCCCATTCTCCTTCCTATTGCGACTGCGGCACTTCTGCTTTTTTATGATGAGAGACGCCGCAAACTCAAATTATGGATAAGCCTTTCTTCAATAGGGCTACTTGTTCTTGTTGCCATCGGGTTGATCGGGCGCGCTATTGATGTCTCACCTCATGCAGAGGTTTATAACCTCGGAAATTGGCAAGCGCCTTTCGGAATAGTTCTAGTGCTTGACCGTTTAAGTGCGGCGATGGTTTTTCTGGCAAGCATTCTTGCGGCAGCTTCATTGGTTTTTTCGGCTGCCCATTGGCATAAAGCCGGACCACACTTCCATTCTCTCATGCAATTCATGATTGCCGGTGTAAACGGCGCTTTCCTGACCGGTGACCTGTTCAATCTCTTTGTGTTTTTTGAAGTTATGTTGACAGCATCCTATGGGCTTGCCCTTCACGGTAGCGGGCAGGCAAGGGTGCGAGCCGGTATGCATTATGTGGTGATCAATCTTATTGCCTCTTCGTTTTTTCTGATTGGCGCAGCACTCATTTACGGTGTTTGCGGAACATTGAATATGGCCGATCTTGCCTTGAAGCTTCAAACTCTCAAATCCGCCGATCGTATTATTTTCGAGTCCGGCGCGGCAATTCTCGGAATTGCGTTTCTGGTCAAAGCCGGCATGTGGCCACTCAATTTCTGGCTGACACCGACTTATAGTTCTGCGGCGGCACCGGTTGGGGCAACATTTGCTATTTTAAGCAAGGTCGGCATTTATGTTGTTTTGCGCCTTACATTACTGGTTTTTGGAACGGATGGCGGAACTTTAACCGGTTTTGGCAATGACATATTGTTTTATGGCGGGCTCGCAACTTTGATATTCGGCTTTATCGGGGTGCTTGCAAGCCAGGCTCTGGGAAGGCTTGCTTCTTATAGCGTTCTGGTGTCGTCGGGAACACTGCTTGCGGCTGTCGGAACCGGCAATGCTTCGCTTACTGCTGGTGCGCTTTTTTATATTGTTTCCTCCACTTTGTCTCTTGCGGCATTTTTTCTCCTCGTCGAGCTTGTGGAACGCAGTCAGGACACTGCAGCCAATGTTCTTGCGGTAACAATGGAAGTTTATGGCGAAGACGAAGAAGATGAAGAGGATGAAGTCGGCACTTATATTCCGGCAACGCTTGCGATTCTCGGAGCATGTTTCGGCATAACGGCCATTCTTATTATTGGTATGCCGCCATTTTCGGGGTTTGTCGCAAAATTCATGATGATTACCGGTGTTTTCAATCCGGACGGGTTGAATGGCGATGGTTACCAACCTAGCGCACGGGATTGGACTTTTGTTGCTCTTCTCATTTTTTCCGGTTTTGCCGCACTTATCGCCATGACAAGAACCGGTATCCGCACTTTCTGGGCTTCGATTGAAGGGAAAGTGCCACGCGTACAAGTGATAGAATTTGCTCCCGTTGCAGGCTTGCTCGGCTTGTGTCTTCTATTGACCATTGCTGCCGGTCCGGTTGCCGATTATATGGGAAAGGCCGCCAGAGAACTGCATCATCCGCAAAATTATATCGGCAGTGTTTTGCCACAAAAAACAGTCACGGTGAACCGGATCCCCTCACCAGAAATAACGGCGGGACTTATCAATAATGTTGAAGTGGAAAGGGGTATGAAATGAAACGCATAATCCCCTATCCATTGTTGACCTTGTCGCTTCTTCTCATGTGGATGATTTTGAACGGCTTTACCTTGGGGCAGGGTCTCATCGGCATTGTCGTTGGCATTGCGGGCGGGTTTTTAATGCGGCTTTTAAAACCGCAGAAGGTGCATATCCATCATTGGGGTTCGGTTATAAAGCTTTTTTTTCGCGTTACGCTGGATATTGTGAAATCGAATTATGATGTTGCCCTCTATGTGCTTTTTAACGGAACAAAACGGAAAAAATCAGGCTTTATAACGGTTCCGCTGGCACTCAAAAATCGCACAGGACTGGCTGTTTTATCCTGTATTATGACGGCAACGCCGGGGACTGCCTGGATAGCCTATCACAGCAAGGAAAGCAGTCTTCTTGTCCATATTCTCGATTTTGATATGGATGATGAAAATTATTGGAGAGATTTCATTAAAAACCGTTATGAAAGTCTGCTTCTGGAGATATTCCAATGAGTATTGTTATTCTTTATTGGGGCATCAATATTTCGCAACTGTTTCTGGGACTTGCGATGATATTGTCGTTCATACGGCTTGCACGCGGTCCCCGTGCACAGGACAGAATTTTGGGGCTTGATGCACTCTACACAGCGACATTGATGTTATTTGTCACCTTCGGCATGCGTACCGGCACGACAATCTATTTCGATTCCGCATTGGTTATCGGCCTTTTGGGATTTGTTTCAAGTTCGGCTTTGGCGAAATTTCTCATGCGCGGGGAAGTGATCGAATGATTGAAGACTTTCCTCTTTGGCTTTCTATCGTCATTGTGTTTTTCCTGCTTTTAGGCTCGGGGCTGACATTGATCGGCGCCATCGGTCTTAATCGTGCAAAAAGCTTTTATGAACGTTTACATATGCCAACGCTTGGAACAAGCTGGGGTGTCAGTGGCATTATCATTGCCTCGATCATCTATTCAACGGTAAGCGGTCACAAACTCATTTCCCATTCTATATTGCTTGCCATATTTATTATCGTAACAACACCTGTCACCCTCATGTTGTTATCGCGGGCAGCCATGCAGCGCGATCAATCCTCCAATTCAACCGAATTGCCGGAGAAAATGCGCTATCAAAAGATCGACGATAGTTTGCCGACACCGCAAGAGCTTCTTGAAAAAACGCCGAGCCTTGATGATTTCAAGTAAATTGTGAAACGTGCAGTCATGTATTGTTCGGGCAAATGCCGAAGCAATTATCCCGCATGATTGATAATGTGACTACCTGATTGTGGCTTAAAAAAAACCGGCGAATGTTTTGCGCCACATGCCCTTCAATTCTATCGTCGGAAAAGCCGCAATCCTATATCCGGACAATAGAAAATCGAATTATAGAAAAGAATGCAAAGAAGCGCATTTGACATCGGCAAACACGCTTCTTTGCGACGTTCGGTTATTTTTTCAGATCTTCGGGGTGTTTGCGGGCAACCTGACGACCAAAATCGGGTGCATCGACTTCCTGTCCCGCATCAATAATGCCGCGTCTTACGGCACGTGTACGCGTGAAAAGGTCAAACAGAGCCTGACCATCTCCCCAGCGGATTGCGCGTTGGAGCGAAGCGAGGTCTTCACTGAAACGTCCGAGCATTTCAATAATAGCGTCTTTATTGTTCAGGCAGATGTCGCGCCACATTGTCGGGTCGGAAGAGGCAAGACGGGTAAAATCGCGAAAACCGGAGGCCGAATAGGCAATAACTTCGGAATTGGTGACTTTTTCAAGGTCGCTTGCAGTGCCGACAATGTTATAGGCAATAAGATGTGGCAAATGCGATGTGATTGCCAGAACCAGATCATGGTGTTCGGGGTCCATTCTGTCAACTTTTGCACCACAGGCTTCCCAGAATTCGGTCAATTTGGCGATAGCTTTTTCATCCGTATCGGGAAGCGGTGTCAAAATGCACCAGCGATTGATGAAAAGGTCGGCAAAACCGGCATCGGGACCGGAAAATTCCGTACCGGCAATGGGGTGACCGGGGATAAAAATAACATTATCTGGCAGTTCCGGTTTCATCTGGCGAATAACCGAAGCTTTGGTAGAACCGACATCGGTAACAATGGCACCGGGTTTCAAATGCGGCGCAATTTCTTTTGCAACCTGACCGGATGAACCGACCGGCACCGAAACAATAACGAGATCGGCATCTTCAACCGCTTTGCCATTGTCGGTGGTATAGCTGTCACCCAGTTTGAGTTCACGTGCCCGTTCAAGCGTTGTGCCTGTGCGGGTGGAAATGGCAATATGATCGGCCAATTTTTTTTCACGGATAACACGGGCAAGAGAAGAGCCGATAAGGCCGATACCGATAAGGGCGATTTTTTTAAATTTCACTTCAGACATTTTTCTACTTCAAAAAATTTTTCAATGTGGCGACAACGCCGCGATTTGCTTCTTCGGATCCAATGGAAAGGCGCAACGCGTTCGGAAATCCGTATCCGGTAACGCGGCGCAAAATATACCCGTTGGATTTCAGGTAATCATCAGCCAGAGCCGCCGATTTTTCCTTGTCTGCCGGAAAATGGATGAGCAGAAAATTGGTGACAGAAGGCGTGACCTTGAGCCCCATTGCTTCAATTTCATGTGTAAGCCAGGAACGCCATTTTGAATTATAGGCTATAGCATTCTGGATATAGGCACGGTCACGAAAAGCAACACTTGCAGCAGCCTGTGCCGGAACACTGACATTGAAAGCTCCGCGAATACGGTTGACCGCATCAATGACATGAAGAGGCGCATACATCCAACCCACACGCAAACCGGCAAGTCCGTAGATTTTGGAAAATGTGCGCGTCATGACAACATTTTCATTGGCCGAAACAAGTTCAACGCCGGTATCGTAATCATCCTCGGTAACAAATTCGGCATAGGCACCGTCAAGGACTAAAAGCACATTTTTGGGCAATCCTGCATGAAGTCTTTTGACCTCGGTTGCTGTCAGATAAGTGCCCGTCGGATTACCGGGATTGGCGATAAATACGATTTTTGTTCTTTCTGTTACTGCGGCAAGAATAGCGTCAATATCAATGCGGCAATCTTTTTCTTTCACAATAACAGGTTTTGCGCCGGTCCCTCTGATTTGTATCTCGTATACGCTGAAGCCGTGTTCGGTCATGATTCCTTCATCACCGGCTGTAAGATAGGTATTGGATAAAAGACTTAACAAATCATCCGAACCGTTTCCCGCCATCAAATTGCTTCTTGCAAGCCCTGTCACTTCGGAAATGGCTTCAAGAAGGGGTGTGGCCGAACCATCCGGATAGAGTTCAAGATGTGCTGCGGCCTGACGATAAGCGTCAATCGCTGCAGGACAGGGGCCAAGTGGCGACTCATTGGAAGAAAGTTTGAAAACTTTTCTTGTATTTTCGGTCTCGCTTGATCCGGGAACGTAAGCTGCAATATCCAGAATACCTTTTCTAGGCTGTGGACGGTCAACAAGAACATCTTTTTTCATCGATATTTATCCGGTCTGGTAGTTTAATATTTTAGGAAATACCCTTGCTTTCATCGGAAGTCGAGAGAAATTCTTGACATTTGTCAGAGGAGGCGACTAGCTATTCTTTTTCTTTCAAGACGGTGCAACCGACATGACACAAACAAGATCGTCCGGAAAATCTTCCGGCGCGAAAAATTCCCAAGCCGATTTTCCTGACAGTAAAGTAGCGCTGTTCGGGCAAGACGAGCCGCTACAGCTTGATAGCGGCGTTGTTTTATCGCCTTTCCAGATTGCCTATCAGGACTATGGCACATTGAATGAAGACAAAAGCAACGCCATTTTAATCTGCCATGCCCTCACTGGCGACCAGCATGTTGCCAATACCCATCCGGTAACCGGAAAGCCCGGTTGGTGGGATATATTGGTGGGGCCTGGTAAAATTATTGATACCGAACGCTATTATGTAATCTGTTCCAATGTGTTAGGGGGGTGCCTCGGCTCGACCGGTCCGGCATCAAAAAATCCGAAAACGGGAAAACCCTATGCACTCGATTTTCCTGTTATCACGATAGGCGATATGGTGCGCGCGCAGGCAATGCTTGTCGAAAAACTGGGAATCAAGACATTGTTTTGTGTGGTTGGCGGTTCCATGGGCGGAATGCAGGCATTGCAATGGGCTGCAGCCTATAAGGAAAAAGTATTTTCATCTGTCATTCTTGCGACCGGCGCGCGCCATTCGGCACAAAATATCGCTTTTGATGAAATTGGCAGACAAGCCGTTATGGCCGATCCCAACTGGTTGGGCGGGCGGTATCTCGAAGCGGGAAAACGCCCGACAAAAGGTTTGGCTGTTGCCAGAATGACAGCCCATGTGACCTATCTTTCGGAAGCGGCACTCCATCGTAAATTCGGGCGGAATTTACAAAACCGCGACCAGATAACATTCGGTTTCGATGCCGATTTCCAGATCGAAAGCTATTTGCGTCATCAGGGGATGACATTTGTGGAGCGCTTTGATGCCAATAGCTATCTTTATTTGACGCGTGCAATGGATTATTTCGATCTTGAAGCAGAATATGGCGGCCATCTGGCAGACGCTTTCAAGGGTTCGCGCGGGCGGTTTTTTGTTGCTTCGTTTTCCAGTGACTGGCTGTTTACCACCGCACAATGTCGTACCTTTGTGCACGCACTCAACGCTGCCGGAGCGCGGGTTTCATTCGTTGAAATCAAAACCGACAAAGGCCATGACGCTTTTCTGCTTGATGAACCGGTGATGTTTTCTGCCATTCACAGTTTCCTGACAGCGGCTGCAGAACAGAGGGGATTGACGGCATGAACGAGGATGAAGAATTGTTGTCGGCGTTAAAATCCCGTACCGATTTTGAAGTAATCGCCAATTTTATCAGGCCGGGTGCGCGTGTTCTTGATGTCGGTTGCGGCGATGGCAGTTTGCTTTATCTGTTGCAAACGCGGCGCAATGTTGATGGACGCGGTGTCGAATTGTCGCAACAGGGCGTTGACCAATGTTTGCTTAAAGGTCTCTCGGTCATTCAAGGTGATGCCGATAGCGATCTTATCTATTATCCTGATTCCGGCTTCGACTATGTTGTTCTGTCACAAACCTTGCAGGCAACGCGCAATCCGAAAGCTGTGCTTGAACAACTTTTGCGCATCGGCGAGAGAGCCGTTGTCTCGATTCCCAATTTCGGTTATTGGCGCGCCCGCGCACATCTGCTTTTTCTCGGTCGTATGCCGGTTACCAAAGAGCTTCCCTATAGCTGGTATGATACGCCGAATATCCATTTCTGTACGATTGAGGATTTTGTCGATCTGGTCAATGAAATAGGGGCAAAAATAGAAGAAGCGGTGGTGCTGAACCGGCAGGGAAAACCCGTCAAACGCAAATTGCCTTTGGGAGCCTGGAATTTGTTCGGGCAGCAGGCAGTGTTTCTGTTACATAGATGATGATAAAAGCCGAAAACGATCTTCCGACTTTGGTAAGGGATCATCTTGCTTGTTGGGATATTCCCGAAAACGCCCGCATCGACCTTCTTACCATATCGGAAAATGCGACTTTTCGGGTAACGTTCGGGAACGAGACGAGAATTATACGGGTTTATCGGCCTTCCTATCATCAAAATGATGAAATTTTATCCGAACTCCTTTGGCTTCAGGCAATCGAGCAATCCGGCATTGTGACAGTTCCACATCTTTTCGTTTCCCGTTTTGGTCAATTGTTTGTCGAAGCGGGCATTTTCAGGCTTGCCTGTTTTTCTTTTATAAGCGGTCATGAACCGCAGGCGGATGATAGACTTGTGCGCCGGTTTTTTGAACTTGGTAAAATTTCCGCCAAATTGCATCAGCAATCCATAAATTGGGTAAGGCCGGAAAGATTCAATCGTAAACATTGGACTTATGAAACAATGATCGGCCCGAATGCGATCTGGGGAGATTGGCGAAAGGCCGAAAATCTTCAACCCGCTGACCGTGGAATTCTTGAAAATTGCGATGAGACGCTCAAATATTTTTCTTCAACTTTTCCGAAAGATAAAGCCCATTACGGTCTTATCCATGGCGATTTGCGGCTTGCAAATCTGTTGATTGATGGCGAAAACCTTGCCGCGATCGATTTTGATGATTGCGGCTTTTCATGGTTCGGACTGGATCTTGCCAATTCATTGAGCTTTATTGAAGATAATCCATTTGTGCCAAGCTATATCAATGCATGGCTTCAAGGCTATGGAGAAGTGATGCCGGTAAACCGTGAAATGGCAGATATGATTGTCCATCTCGTCATGATGCGTCGTTTGCAACTGACGGCTTGGCTTGAAACGCACAATCAAACGCCAACAGCCGAAAAACTTCGCAAAACCTTTTTGAAAGGCACGGTTGAACTTGCGAGAGCTTATCTTGAAAAAGTTAGCCCTCTTGCTGGTCGATCAGGGCAACGCCTTTAATCTGGGCATAAACGTCCATTCCTTCTTTAAGCCCTAATATTTGCCATGAATGGCGTGTGAGGCGTGAAAGAAAATGCGCTCCCTCTCCATTGCCACCCAATTCCAGTTTGACCAGAACCTCAAAATGCCCCTGTTCTCGCATTGTCAGAATGCGCGCCGGCATCACATTGAGGATCGAGCTTTTTAGCGGTTTTTCGACAGCAAGGCTCACATCATTGGCAGCAATGCGAATGCGCATTTTTTTCCCCCCTACCAAAGGTGCAGAGGGGGCAATGAATGTGCCGCCCGGTACATCCACTTCGACAAGGCCGGTATGTTCGTTATAGGATTTGACATAGCCGTCAAGATTGACAGCGGCTTCGCGAGTATTGGCAAGCGGCAGATCAGGATTTGCTTCGATTTCTCTCAAACTGCCGGAGGCAATAACTTTGCCACTATCCATCAAAACCAATGTGTCGGCCAACCGTTCGACTTCGTAAATATCATGGGTGATATAAATGATCGGCATTGAAAGACGGTCACGCAGACCAATCAGAAAGGGAAGGATTTCATCTCTCGACCGTTTGTCGAGTGCCGATAGCGGTTCATCCATAAGGAGAATCTTGGGATGCGACAAGAGTGCGCGGCCGATTGCCACGCGTTGACGTTCACCACCGGAGAGATTATGCGGCGCACGATCAATAAGGTGGACAATATTCAAAAATTCCACCACTTCATCGAATGTCGGCGAGAGATTGTTTTCGCCTTTCGCCATAGCAAAGGTAAGGTTCTTTCTGACAGACAAATGCGGAAATAGACTGGCTTCCTGAAAAACATAGCCGAGGGGACGTTTATAAACAGGAACGAAACCGGTTTCATCTTGCCAGCATTCATTGCCGATTTCGACTTTTCCTGAAAACCGGTTAAGTCCGGCAATGCCGCGCAAAACAGAAGTTTTCCCGCATCCGGAAGGGCCATAAAGCGCAATGACGCCGCGAAGCGGGGCATGAAATGAACAATCGAGCGAAAAATTGCCCAGTGTCCCTTTAAGATCGACAGAAATAGTTTCACTCATAATGTTCGCGCCTGCATGAATTTTTGCAAGAGTGAAACAGTAAGAATGATGCAGAATGAAAAGATAACCATAATGATTGATAAAACATTGGCTTCATGCATCTGACCGGCTTCGACATAGCTCATAATAGTGGTCGAGATCACGGCCGTCTTGCCGGGCAGGTTTCCACCAATCATCTGCACAACACCGAATTCGCCCACTGTATGGGCAAAACCCAAAACAGCGGCAGTCATAAAACCGGGGCTCGCAATCGGAAGGGCGACTTTCCAGAATGCTTTCCATGGCGAAGCACGCAACGTTGCTGCAACTTCCATCGGCCGCTTTCCCATAGCCTCGAATGAATTGCGAATGGGTTGAACAACAAAAGGCATGGAATAAATGACCGAGCCGATGACCAGCCCTTCAAAAGTGAAGGCAAATTTATCCATGCCGAACCATGGTGCAATAAAGCCACCCGGTCCATTAGGCCCCAGAAATACCAGAAGATAAAAGCCCAGAACTGTTGGTGGCAAAACCAAAGGTATGGAGATAATGGATGCGACGATTTCTTTTCCATAAGTTTTGGATCGCGACAGCCACAAAGCAATCGGCGTTCCGATAGCCATCAGAAAAAATGTGGTTACCGTCGCCAGTTCGGCCGTAAGCTTGATCGCGGTCCAGGTCTCATTGGAAAGAAGCATCATGCTTTTTACTTTGTTTCCGGCAGGGCGTAGCCATATTTTTTGATAATGGTTGCAGCTTCCGGACCTTTGAGGAAGCTCACAAAAGCTTTTGCCGCTTCGTTATTTTCACCGGTTTTCAAAAGCACGGCATCCTGACGGATCGGGTTATAGTCGG
>CAMLLT010000050.1 GCA_946480935.1 uncultured Bartonella sp.
AAGAATATCGACCCCAACCGTGCCTTTGCCTCTTTTCAGGATAGCCAGAACAAATGGCACAGCCATTCAGGCTCGATTGGTGAGGCTGGCGAACATAACCATAGTTATACTTGTTGGATGCACAAAGGTGAAGGGCCGGACGGCAAAAATGGCTGGAGCTGGTTTGCAGAAACAACCGATTACACCGCGATGTCGGGAAAACACAGCCACAGTCTCACCATCAATGCTGACGGCGGCAATGAAGCACGACCTGTCAATGTCGCTATCCAATACATCATCAAGGCCTGAACAATGGATGAACAACCTTTTGCAATATCCGGCATAAAAGAGCCGGAGAAAATCCGCATATTGATTTATGCAAATAATCAAATGGCGCATGTTGCTCTTTCCGCACTTCTTACGCCGCTACAGAAAAAGATTACCGAACTCGACAACCGTTTGAAGAAACTGGGGGTTTAAATGGCAGTACCTTATCATACACATAATTTTGAAATTCCCACTGCAACAAAACAGGATATGGCCGCACGTGCTTCCAACGAAAAAGTTGTAACACCTTCGGTTCTGGGAACTGCGGCAACAGCCGATACAAGCGAATTTGCAACCGCCGAACAGGGCAAAAAAGCCGATAGCGCAATTCAAGCCGAAAATCTCGGCACTTTGGCCAGAAAAAATAAAGTCGATTTAACCGAAATTGAAACCACTGGAATACCTTCAAGCACGACTTTTCTATCCGGTAACGGCTGGCAAAACCTTTCCGGCGGTGGAGATATGACTGTTGCAATTTACGACCCGTCGCATAAGATGACGGATACGTTCGATATGGGCAATATGAAAGAAGCTGCCAATGCTAAAATCATGTCTGCCGACGAACGCAAGAAAATCGCAAATCTGGATAATGCCTTTCTTTCGCGATCTGGCGGAAGCATAAATGGCGACCTTACCATTAACGGTTCTTTAAATTGTGCAAAAAGCATTCAAACGAATGGTTGGTTTAACACCAAAGGGACGGGAAGTTACAACATAGGGATTGAATTTGATTTTTCGGGAGACGGACGGTGCTATTCCGATTTCGTCTTTACTGGCAACTCAATGAATATATATCTCAACAAATTCGGGGATGTGGCCAAATTTTATGATAATGGAACAACGCGTTTTGCCGACAGCATAAACATTCAAGATAAAACATATTGGCAGACTGACGGAAATATTCGTGGTGAATGCTGGAGTCGCGGAAACCTTTACAATCATATTGAAGATCGTGCATGGTGGTATGCATCGGTTTTATCTCTTGCTGCTCAAAACAACTGCGTCACTGATACCCGTTTTGCCGGTTATGGAGAATTCGGCTTTTGCCCCGCCGACGGTGGAAAGGCAGTTTTCAATAATCCCATACCATCCGGTTATGTATTAACAGGCTTGTGGAAATCCAACTCTGCATGGGAAGTTATCAGCTATAGGCAACCGCAAGTTTACATTGCAAACCGTGGATGGTTTGCTCTCGGAGGGTGGTAAAATGAGAAATTTTGGCAAACTCGCAATAACGCAAGAAGAAGTCAGTCTTGCTGAAGACATTAAAGACGATAAAGGCAACATTATACACCAAGCAAAATCGGTAAAAATTAATGTCTTGAAAGATAAAGATGGCATTGAATGGCACGACCTCTTCAAGCAATATCCGCATAAATTCTATATCGCTGTTGACGATAACAAACATATTATTTCCATGACGGACGACCCCGAACAGTCGCAAATCGCCGGATTTGATATTATCGGCATTGATGAAAATTGTGGCGAAACTTTCGGTCAGGGCGGTAGTGTCTATGGCAAGCTATGGGATAGTGGAAAGATCGTCGCACCTCCTGCATTATTTCCACCCTTATCAGCGCGGCAATTCTGGCAGGCGGCGCTTGTCATCGGCGTTAGAGAAGAGGACCTTTCAAGCGGTATTGCCGACAAAAATAGCCCCTTTTACATTGCAGATGAAGAGGAACGTGAAAGCGTATTCATTGATATTTCCAAGGCAACCACCTTCAATCGGAACTTTCCACTGCTGAAAAAAATGGCCGAAGTCAACAAATTACCGGATGCGCAGCTCGATACTTTATGGAATTGGGCTGCCAATATCCAATAACCAACGCCGCTCCCCACCAGAAAACCCCGCATCTTTTGCGGGGTTTTTATTGCCTCTTACGAATAAGTGGGGATGTTTTATGATTGAAGCCGTGCTTTGGCTTTTTTTATGTCATCCTTGGTAAAAAGCGGATGCCATTTCTCATTATTTGCAACTAGAGATTCAACAGTCAAATCAAGTCGCCCCTTCTCGAATAGCTTAAAATAACCGGAAGGAATAGTTTTTGCGTTAATCAACTTTTTAGCAGCTTCAACGCCGCCATCCCGATCAACCATCTGCCTGAAGATAGGAAACTTTATTCCAACTTCATCAAGAGCTTTATCATAAATAGCCAGCATTTCTTTATGAAATTCATCCTTCAGACTTGCCATTTTATACTCCTCCCGAATGAAACTGAACCGACACTTACAATATCATAAACTGCCACCTTTTTGAGAGGCAAAATATAAAACCTTCTATTTTTCTTCAATGCACAATCTAAAAAGCAAAGTGCCACAAAGTTTGCCTTAAATGTCAAATCCGTTGGGGTAAAAACAACCTCTACCGCCGATCTTTTACTTTTCACCTGTCAGTTGGTACCTTGCAAGGTTCGAAACCTTCTCGAAGACAAACGTTAAAAATCAATTTTTCTGCGGCTTTGTCAGAAAAAATTTTCTTCAAAAACCTCTCTTAAAAAAGTCAGAGGCCTTACTTGGCGCATTGCCGACCAACTGTCGTCATAAGGCCGTTTATGTTTTGTAAGCATCGACTAGTTATTCTGTTTTAAACATATTTATTTTTTTCATTTATTATTATAAAAATTCAAAATATATTTTTTATATTATAATATTTTTAATAATATCGTTATATTTATCTATCGTTATTATATTAATATTTAGATTATTCATTATAAATATTATAATATAAACGACAATAAATTTAAAAAATTATAAACCATGATTTTTAAATATAAATTATTTAACATTTATGAGTAATAAACGCTTTGAAGAACGTATTCTCTTTACATTCAAGTATTCTATTGACTCGATGACCTGCACAATATAGAGCTTCTGCTCCAAGCAGGTGCATACAAATCGACAGCACAGTTTTTAATTTGGCACTAGATGGCCGGCATATTGATAATGTGAAGAGAGCTAAGCAGTGGAAACCGGATTTTATAAGAATATTGAAAAGAAGTTTAATGATAATGTACATTATCTTATAAAAGAAATTCCACTTTTTCTAAAAGATAACTATTTATTTTTGTGTATATTTTGTGCATTTTTATGGCTATTCTACGCTTTCTATCCAGGAACAGTTGCCAATGATTCATTCAGCATATATGCAGAAGCAGTTAAAAACAACGTTGGAAATTGGCATTCTGTACTTTTAACACGATTTTGGCAGATTATTTTATCTTTTACAACTATAAAAGGTATATATGTACTAATATCTTTGATCCCGATTTGTTTGGGATTGTACATAATTTCAAGAAATATTTCAAAAGGAATTTTAACGGGTCTTATATGCGTATTAATATTGTTTATGCCTCCTGTTTTTGTTTTCGTAACAGTTGTTTTGAAAGACACTTATCTCGCTGCATTTATCTTTTTGATAGCAGCATTGATGATTGATGGTGCAATTTCAGACAAAAAGAAAAGCCTACTCTTTTATGTGCTTTCAGCGTTCATTCTGATATTTTGTTTTTATGTGCGTTCCAACGGGTGCTTTATTGCAGTGCCTTTACTGGTCGCAATTTTTATGGGCTGGAAAGCTCCGATTATATATCGTTACATCTCATGTCTTGTTCTTGTCATCTGCGTTATAGTGACGACCCCGCTTGTCGATCTCAAATTAATGGGAGGTAGAGATGATGCTCCGGAATTTTCATTGATGATTTTTGATATTGCAGGTGTGGCAACACATACCGGAGTTTCCACCCTCTCTGATATTCCAGGTACTCCTGATCAGCTAAGCCAATTCAAACATGACTATACACCTATACAATGGGATACGCTTCTACACTGGTCAGACCCGCACAGTATTGTACACTATTTATATCCTCAAACTGACGAAGGACGCAAACACTTCCCAAAAATCAAACGTGAGGTTCGTAAAGTCTGGATTAAAGCCATCACACAACATCCGATAGCTTATTTAAAACATCGACTGTCTCACTTTAACCGTTTTATAGACTATCAGGGACATCGTCCCGTTTTCCGACCGATTTATATCAAAACGGTAGGATTTAATGTTGATTATCGTGCCCCGGATCCGGAGTTCACCTACATCGTCGAGCCTCCTCGACTGTGGAATTCTGTTATTAATATGGATTTGGGAAAACAATTATGGTTCCATCCTTATGTCTATTTGCTTATTCTGTTGTTTTTCTATCTTTCAACGCTTGGCACCAGCGACCGGTTTAACCGAACATTGAATGTTGTTGCTTTTTCCGGCTTGATCTACCTTATCGGCTTCTTATTTGTCGGTGTTTCTTCCGACTTCCGATATTCTTATCCGAGCTTGCTGTTGAGTATTTTGTGCATCTTGGCTGCATTCGGCTATTATAGCCAAAAGCGGCAAGTGTTCGGAAACAGAAGAATGCGAAAGATTGCAACCGTTGTCACAGTTCCATTATTGTTAATCGGCATCATTCTGTAGCCTCTTTAAAATCAAAGAAGATTTAAAAAACTACAATAATGGGAAAAGCTGAAAATTAAATTGATCCGGCGGCTGGTTGCTGCCGGATAATGGCTATGAGTGAAGGCTGGCAGAGTTTTACGGCCGCAATTCATTTTACAATTACCAACGTCGTAAAATTTCACCAAAGAATCCGGAGTGGAAACTTTTATTTACCAATTGACTTAACGTCGAAAACACTAAACACACATGAACAGATGCAATATAGACAGTTGCAACAGGATAAAGCTTCTCCCCCCCCCCTTTTTGCACAAAGCCAAAATCATTCGAGCACAGATAAAATTCCTAGGTTCTCCAACTGATCCATCTTGAACGAGATAAGCCCGCATAGCCGCATCGTTTTACTGAGACGTGAGCAATATTGATGAATTTCTCTAATCCAAGCAACATAATCCTTTTATATTTTTGATTTAGCATTTAACAACATAAAATTCTTTAACAAATTACTCTACCATTGTTAATTAAAATTTATTACAATTTAGTTCAATGAATAATATCTTTTATTTTCTGTTTTTGTTTTAAAAACAATTATATTCTATGTATAGTAATTTGAAAATAATAAGGTAAAATTAAATAACCTTAGATATCGTATTCCAAAAAATCTTTCATGATACCATTGATACGTTGTCGTTCATATAAGCTACACTTTTATTGTTTTAAAAATTCGCAATTTTATCCTCTCACGATTGACATGATATAGGGGGGTACCATATAGAGCTTCAATTCCAATCATCTGTAAAAATTAACAGCAGCGTTTTTATTTGGCACTAAATGACCAGCAATTGGATAATGTGCAAAGGACTAAGCAGTGGAAACCGGATTTTATAAGAATCTTGAAAAGAAATTTAATAATAATGTACATTATCTTATAAAAGACACTTCATCTTTTCTGAAAGATAACTATTTGTTCTTCTGTTTAGGAATAATTTTTCTATGGTTGATATATAACTTTTATCCGGGAGCATTTACTGGAGATACTTTTTATATATTTTCCGATGTATATCATAATACGGTTGGTAATTGGCATTCTCCTTTATTTTCTAGATTGTGGCAACTTATTTTATTTTTTACCGATATTCGAGGCGTTATTTGGATAATACAATTACTTTCGATATTCGTCGGCTTATATATTATAGCAAAAAATATATCAAAAGGTATTTTGACAGGTTTCATTTGTTTATTAATATTATTTATAACTCCTGTATTTGCTTTTATTTATGTCGTACTAAAAGACACTTTACTTGCGTGTTTTATTTTTTTTGTTTCTGCAATAATGCTAGATGCAGCAATTTCGGAAAAAAAGAAAACATTCGGATTTTATATCACAACCGTGATCCTGATTTTCTGCCTTTATGTACGTCCAAATGGTTGTTTTATTGCAATGCCTTTACTGGTGGCAATCTGGATGGGCTGGAAATCTCCCATCATTTATCGTTATATTACGTGTTTCATCCTTGTGCTATGTATCGTAGCAACGACATCATTAGTTAATATCAAACTATTGAAAGCACGGGATGAAGCGCCCGATTTTTCTTTGTTGTTTTTTGATCTGGTGGGAATCGCGAAAAACATAGGACATCCGACGCTTCCTGACATTCCGGAAGTTCCCGACCAAATGGCAATCATAAATAAATGCTATACTCCACTTCAATGGGATAAAATTGCTCACTGGGACAGACAAAATATCTGCAGCAAAATCGCAATTCATTACTTCGATAGACGGTATGACGGACAAAAAGTCCTAAAGCAAACGAGAAGCGAACTTCGCCATGCTTGGATTTCTGCAATTATCCAACACCCCCGGGCCTATCTTAAACACCGAATTTCACATTTTAACCGATTCATAGATTATCAGGGACATCGGCCTGTTTTGAATCCCGTTTTCACAATCGGAATTGGCTATATTTGTCTTGCCGACCCTACCGATCCTTTGACCTATAAAGTTCCACCCCCGAAGTTTTGGTCTGATTTTGTTGATAATAGAAATTTATCTTTAGGATATCAATTATGGTTCCACCCTTATGTCTTTTTACTTATCCTGCTGTTTTTCTATCTTTCAACCCTTGCAACAAACGACCGGTTTAACAGGACATTGAATGTTGTTGCTTTTTCCGGCTTGATCTATCTTATCGGCTTCTTATTTGTCGGCGTCTCTTCCGACTTCCGATATTCCTATCCGAGCTTGCTGTTGAGTATATTGTGCATCTTAGCTGCGTTCGGCTATTACAGCCAAAAGCGGCAAGTGTTCGGGACAAAGAAAATGAGAATAATTGCAGCGTTGGTCACGGTTCCTTTATTTTTAATTGGCATAATCTTATAAACCAGTGACTTTGGAACTTTTGATATTTGATATGAACTGGAAGAAGAGATATGGAAAAGTGTTCGATCGCAGTTGTTATTCCTTGTTATAACGAGGAAATCACTGTCAAATCTGTAATCACGGATGCGAAGCGTTACATTAAAGGCGCGACAATTTATGTCTATGACAACAATTCTTCTGATAACACCGTCAAAATAGCAAAAGAAGCCGGAGCAATTGTCCGTAGTGAAAAACGACAAGGCAAAGGCAACGTTATCAAGCGTGCTTTCAGAGACCTTGATGAAGATGTTATAATGATCGTTGACGGTGATTCAACTTATGATTTATCCATCGCCCAATCTGCGATTGACAAATTTGTTGATGAAAAACTTGATTACATGAATATTCGTCGGGTTTCCGAGGCCAAAGAATCCTATCCTTTTGGCCATCGTTTCGGAAACAAAGCGTTAACCGGCGCAATACAATTTATCTTCGGACGGCAAATTACCGATATGTTATCCGGATATAAGATTTTTTCACATAAATTCGTCAAATCATTTCCAATTTCTTCCAACGGTTTTGAAATCGAAACAGAAGTCACTGTTCATGCCTTGGAAATGAATGTTGCACTGGATGAAATCGAAGCACCCTATGGAGAACGTCCGGAAGGTTCCGAAAGCAAGCTTTCAACAATTAAAGACGGTTTTCTGGTTGGTCTTACCATCATCCGCCTTATCCAGTTGGAACGCCCCTTTTTGTTTTATTCCATCGTTGCACTGTTGTTCTGGATTATCTCTTTTGCTTTCGGCATTCCGGTCGTTACCGAATATGCAAGAAGCGGACTGGTTCCGCGGCTGCCAACAGCAGTTCTTGCCGGTTTTCTCGGGCTGTTAGGTGCAATGAGCTTTATGGTTGCGCTTATTCTGGATCTCGTCAAGAAAACACGGGGCGATATGAAGAAACTTGCTTACCTTGCGGTAAAATAACAATCTCGATTATAGACATGATTGTTGTGCCAATCGTTTTATCTCACGGTCAGCCTTTTCGCTTTGCCAAAAATGAGGGAAATTTAACCGCTGCAAATCCGGTTTGATGTAACGGAATTTTGTAGCACCACTTTCCCTTGTCTGATGAAACAACATCCGGCTTTTTAACAAAAGCAAAAATCAGCGAATTGAATATTGAACCACAACCCCGCTTTTCGCGGGGTTTTTTATTGCCTTCATTTATCATTGATAAGGAAACACCATGACACGACAAATAAGCCCCCACGGCCTTGACAAACTGAAACAATGGGAAGGCCTTAAAACCAAAGCCTATAAGGATGCTGGCGGTGTATGGACAATCGGCTATGGGCACACGGCAGCCGCTGGAACGCCCGCACCACAGCAAGGAATGGTTATCACCGCTTCCGAAGCTGAAAGCATTCTCTTGAAAGACCTCGTGCAATATGAAGCGGCTGTCGAAAACAACGTCAATGTGAAGCTCAATGACAACCAGTTTGCCGCTCTGGTATCGTTTGCTTTTAACGTCGGCATTGGTGCTTTTAAAAGCTCGACGCTCCTTAAAAAACTCAATAAAGGCAATTTTGATGCGGTTCCGACCGAATTAATGAAATGGGTTAAAGCGGGGGGCAAAAAGCTTCAAGGCCTTGTCAACCGGCGGCGGGCAGAAGGGTATCTGTGGATGGAGGGGGCTTTTGTCGCTTCCAAAGATGTGGTGCCGGAACAAAAAACTGTTCATCCGGTGTTGAAACCGGAAGTGATCGGGCCGGTTATCAGCGCCGCTTCCGGCTTGACCGGTTTTGCCACCGGTTCGGGACCGTTCCAATGGGCACTCGCGGCCGTCATGGTGATCGGCGTTGCAATCGGCAGTTTCTATTTCATCAAACGATTGAGAGAGGCGGAATTATGACCACACTTGAACGCCTGTCAATCACCATTGCCGTCATCATTGTTGTTATTCTTGCCGCCGCTTCCGGCGGTATTTTTATCGGGCAAAGATTAGAAAAACAAAAGTCGCTCGCAGCCGCCAACGCTGCTTTCCAAAAATCACGCGAGGTTGAAAATGAAGTTGAAGCTCTTAACCCCTATCATCGCTGCCTTGCTCTTGGTGGGGTGCCAGACCAATGCAAAATTCTCCTGCGCGGGTTGGACAAAACCGCCAAAGGTGAATGACGCGCCGCGTCTTGTCGAAACCGAACCTGCAATCACCAAATGGATCATCTCGACCGACCGTTTCGGGCAAAAACAGAAATGCTGGAAATGAAAAACTTCTTAACCTTATGCCAATAGGCATTCATTAAAAGTCGATAAATTGGCGGCAAGTTGATATCGATGTTTTTACACGATTTGTCGAACAATCCGGAAGAAACCGCGTTACGGACAACTAAAAGCAATTTTCCGGCTAAAGCCCGATCACCCGTTTTATAATAAAATATGAAATGCGGTATTTCGCAGTTTCCAATAAATATCATTGATGAAAAATTCCGCCCGCATTCTATCTCTCGGAGAATTACAAACATGTTCGACTTATTAAAGTTCTACTTGTCCCTCTCCATCGACACAGCTTACCACCGCTTATCGTAACATTAGCCGACTAACTTATGAGAGCAAATAATATTTGAATAACGGCTCGCGCCTTTCATGGAATAATCAAATGTCAGAAAATAATCCCCCTCCCGACTGGCTTGCCTATCTTGTCAGGTTCGGACTTCTTGCTCTTGCCGGTGCATGTGGCAGTTTTTTAAGCCAGCTTAATGGTGCGCCAAAAAAATGGCCGCAACGCGTAATGGAATGGGTTGGTGGTGCTTTATGCGCCATTTATGGAGCGGAACTTGCCGCCAACGCACTCTCTCACCTGCTTGATAAATTCGACCTTATTGACGGTTCCTATGTCGTACCGGAAAAATTTCTTGGCCTTGCCGGTTTTTTATGCGGTGCTTTGGGTGTCGCGATAATCGATAGCGTCATAGGCCTCTTGAGAAGAAAATTCGCCTCATAACTAAGTCTTCGTAACCATTCCTCATGCACCAGCTAAACCGGCCCTGAAATGAAAATAAAAGGCAAAACTCTAAAACGGGGCTTAAGTGCCTTAGAGATAGAGAACAGTCGATCTATTCAATCGGTAGTTTCGGTTTCCACCCCCGACCATAGCCGACAGACATAGCGGAAGCCGCAACTTCAATTTGGTGGATAAGCATTTTCCGTTCATCAAGCAAAGCTCTAATGAGGGCTTTTGCATCCCCGTCATAGGCTGCAATAAGGCCATCAATATCATCTTCACAACTATCTTTTGAAACAGCTTTGCTCACTTTACGCGACTCCATTTTTGTTCTCGTATTGTTCTTATTTTTCTAAAAAGAGTCAATGAAAAAATCATTGAGACCTATAGTCCGAACGAAGCTTTCATGTCGTTTATATGCGGTCAGCGAGTTGCAGGTTCAACCGGTATTTTTATTTTCTGCTAAATCAGAAATCCGCTTTTTTAATAAATCTGTTTTCCGGCTATCGCAAATTTCTGTGATATTTTTTATGAGCCTGCCGCAATAAAACCAATACCGGCAACGAGTTTTGCAGTGGCTCATACCCGGTTCCGGTTTGCTTGGATTTGCGCTGTTTTCCTGAATTTCCGGATAACCTCGCGGGGGAAAAAGAAAAATAATTGAAACTATCGTCCGTCCTGAAAAACATGACGCAATCGCCCATCAGCAATCTCTTCCATCACAAGCTTCCAAGGATGATTTTAGAATATCGGCGGTAGAAAGAATAAGTTTCATGTCCATTCCTTTTATTTGGAAAAATCCAAAATGTTCATAAAACCTCTTGGCTTTTTCATCAGCTGCCTCAACGACAACCGCACGGAAAGCAACAAGCCGGGAATAGGAAATGACTACAAGAAGGGCATTCTGGAAAAGCGCAGCCCTTACCTTGGTGATATCTATCAACCGTCATGCGTGCCAAGAAGTGCTACCGGAATTTCATCAGGCGCATGAGCTCCCTTGATTTTACCAGAGCGCAATAAACTTTTTTTATTTAACAAACCGGAAGTGAACCAAAGAGTTGGAAGCGCCCCCCCAAAAAAGAGGCGCTTCCAGTCTTTTATTGTTTCTCCAAATAATCAGATGGAAGTGTTTTTCCGTTTTTATCTTCCAGTCCAATTCTCTCTTTAGGTCTGTGAACACCACGACCGAATTTGATTTTTAAATCAACCGAAATGAAAAAACATTTTGTTCGTTTTGATCGAAGCAGCTTATGTGCTGCGGCCAAACAGCAGCTAAGTAGTAGCATTAGAAAAACTCCTTGACAAAGGAACTGCTGCAAAGAATGATCGTCCACGATCACGATTATTTTTTTGAGTTGACATCTTCGAAAATGCATAATACATAAAGAGATGAACATAACTTAACACAGTTAAACATTCATAATAATTGCAGTCGTTGACTAACGTTTTGCATCAGATTTGTGGATATTATAATAAAGCTTTGGTGGCGACCAAGGCTTTATTGTTGTTGGCTGAATTGCCAATAAGCTTTCTAGTATAAACTAAAATGGCAAATGTGTCAATGTGAGACAGTTATTTACATGTCCGTTAAAATGACATTGTGAAAACTAATTTTTTTGCTATTTTGATATTTTATCAAATATCCAAAACGACTTAAAAAAGCGTTTTTAAACAAATCGGGAACGAGTTTCATTTCTTAAATATAGTGTATTTTTTGCTGAATTTTTGAAATTCTTCAACTTACACGGAAAAGTGCCGAGTGAGGCCCCTATTTATTACCGAATCACTAGTCGTTCCGGCTGCAACTACAACTAATCAGAAACATTTTATTATAAGCTCGGCATGTCACCTTCAGCTTATGCTTTTCCGGCAAAAATATTAATCAAAATATCCGGTTGTTCTGGTATGCATTTTATTCGTGCACGGGCATTTCAATTGACGCAGCTGAGACTTATGAACCCTGACTTTTAAAACAATTATAGATGATAAAATCACGCGCAAAGCATAACAAAATCACACGCAAAGCATGATTGCTTTTCCGATGTTTTGAAGTTTGAAAACTCGACATTTTGTCGTTTAAAACAATTTTTGATGAAAAATGGTCGGAGTGAGAGGATTTGAACCTCCGACCCCCTCGTCCCGAACGAGGTGCGCTACCAGTCTGCGCTACACTCCGACTAACTGGTGTTGGCGGGCTTATACCGTTATGACAGACTTCTCGCAAGTGTTTTTTAAAAAAACCCGCTCAACAATTATTCATTTCGTGTTTGTTTTCCCCTCCTCCTTGACTCTCAATCACCTTTTCCTGATCTGTTTCACCCATATTGGCTCCCTTCCCCACGCGCGACAGCGTTTTTATTATACTGATTTGAAAAATTTTTCGCCAAAGCAAGAGATTTTTCCCGTGTCGCGACGATTTTTGCCGCTTTAAATTGCTTTCTTCCCATCTCACGAAACTTCTGTTGCAAGTTTGACCGGTTTTTTCGTTCCTGACCGATTTTTCCCCTCCCCACCGTTTTTGTGCACATTTCGGGGCTTTTCCTGTTTATCCAGTCGGGCAAAGATCACGCCGACGAGCGCCGCCGAAGGCCGGTTTAAAAAACATTTGCCTGTTTTCACAGCTATAAACTTGTCGCTTGGAGAAGCGCTCAACTATTATCGGTCTTCATTTTAATGGTTTTATTATTTTTTATACGACGGGCGGCATTCTCTTGACCTAAACCCTTGAAAAGCGATAGCAAGAATATGCTTTTTAAGTTCAAGCC
>CAMLLT010000051.1 GCA_946480935.1 uncultured Bartonella sp.
AGATAAAATGCCAAACGGTGCGGCTCATAATTTTTTGTCGCCTGTTCGACAATACGAGGATATTCAGCCAGTTTCTTTATGAGTGCGATTTCGCCGGCGTCGTTAAGCCTATCGAGGTGAGCTGTCAGATCTTCTATCGACGGATTCTTGATGTGCAGTTGTTCTTCCGCTTTGTGAAAAGCCGAGTGGCAACGGGCACTTGCATATTGGACATAAAATACCGGATTGTCTTTCGATTGTTCGGTTACCTTGGCAAAATCGAAGTCCAATGGTGCATCGCTTTTCCGGAAAATCATCATAAAGCGCACCGGATCGCGTCCCACCTCGTCGACCACATCTCTCAAGGTCACGAATGAACCCGCGCGCTTCGACATAACAACCGGTTGCCCGTCACGGAACAACTTAACGAGTTGACAAAGCAATGCTGTCAACTTGGCTTTCCCACCGGAAATTGCTTTTGCAACAGCTTGCAAGCGCTTGACATATCCTCCGTGGTCGGCGCCCAAAACATAAATCATTTCATTGAACTGTCGTTCGAATTTGTTGCGGAAATAGGCAACATCGGCCGCAAAATAGGTGTATGACCCATCCGATTTGATTAATGGTCTATCCTGATCATCACCAACTTCGGTGGAGCGGAACAGAGTCTGTTCACGGTCCTCCCAATCTTCCGGAGCTTGTCCCTTCGGAGGGGGTAGGGTACCCTTATAAACATAGCCTTTCAACGTAAGATCATTGATTGTACTGCGTATCGCTTTGGCGTTGTCTGCATGCAATGTCTTTTCCGAAAAGAAGACATCATGGTGAATGTTGAGAGCAGCAAGATCGTCGCGGATCATCCGCATCATGGCGTCGACCGATCTCTCTTTTATGAGAGGCCACCTTTCATCTTCCGGCATTTCAAGGAGCTTGTTACCAAATTCTTTGGCTAACGCTTGTCCCAAAGGCACCAGATAATCGCCAGGATATAATCCCTCGGGTATTTTTGCGATATTTTCACCCAGCGCTTCGCGATAACGCAAGAAAACGGATTTTGCCAATACATCAATTTGGCCGCCCGCATCATTAATGTAATATTCTTTTACGACATCATGGCCGGTAAACGAAAGAAGATTGGCAAGCACATCACCTACTACCGCTCCTCTACAATGACCGACATGCATCGGTCCCGTCGGATTAGCCGAAACATATTCAACATTGACTTTTTTACCGACGCCGATCTCCGAGCGACCAAAAGTGGAACCCGATTTTATTATCGTTTTCAGCATGTTACGCCAAAAATCATCTGTAAGACGCAGATTGATAAAACCGGGGCCTGCAACGTTGACCGATTCAATATCATTGTCGGATTCGAGAAGATTTACGAGCTTTTCGGCCAAGACACGAGGATTACAGCCGACAGCTTTCGAAAGAACCATAGCTGCATTTGTCGCAAGATCACCGTGTGACGGATCACGTGGTGCTTCAACGCTGATCCGATTTAAATCAAGTGGTTGGCCATCTTTTGATTTAATATCAGAATGTTGCAGCAGTTCCTTAATCTTCTGTTCGAATGTGTTGAAAATATTCATCATGAAAATCCGTATTGTTATCACCTTCGTTTAAGACAAATAGGTCGCGCGGTCAAACAATCGTCGATATTCTCTTTGTGCATAATTGTCTGTCATGCCGGAAAGAAAGTCGGAAATCACGCGCGCCCGCCAATTAACGTCTCCATTACCGGCAGCCTGATACCAATCATCGGGCATTGCTTGCGGCGTTTTGAAATAAAAGTCGAAAAGGCTGGCAACAATTTTTTCTGCTTCTCGCCTTCGTTCCCATACATATTCGTGATGATAGAGATTTTTGTATAAAAATTTTTTCAAGTGTTTTTCCTTTTCGGCCATTGAAGAGGAAAATGTTACCAGTTGTCGTCCTGCGGCGTGAACATCATCGACGCTAACGGGCGCGGCTTCGGCAATAAGTTCGAACGAGTGTTGAATGACATCTTCAACCATTAACGTTATCTGACGTCTGACAACTTCATAACCGGTTCGTGTCTTATCAAGATCGGGATATTCGCTTTTTATCGATCCGAGGATACCGGCTGTTAGTTCGACGTCTTCCAGTTGCTTCAAAGTTAAAAGGCGGGCGCGTAGCCCGTCATCAATGTCATGGGCATTATAGGCAATATCGTCGGCGATGGCGGCACACTGGGCTTCAAGACTGGCAAAACGATCGAGTTCCAGATCCTGATGTTTATTATATTCCGCGACTGCAAGCGGAATTGACGAATTGTTTGCTGCCGGCCCCACAAGCGGGCCATTATGTTTGGCCAATCCCTCAAGAGTTTCCCAAGTGAGATTTAGACCATTGAATTTCGGATAGCGGTGTTCGAGAGATGTAACAATCCGTAAGCCTTGGGCATTGTGGTCAAAACCACCAAAAAGTTTCATTTTTTCATTCAAAGCATCTTCGCCGGCATGACCGAATGGCGTATGGCCAAAATCATGAACGAGCGCGATAGCTTCTGCCAAATCTTCATCAAGACGTAATGCTCGTGCCAATGCACGGGCTATTTGCGAAACTTCGATCGTATGCGTCAAACGTGTCCTATAAAGGTCACCTTCATCAGCTATAAAAACCTGTGTTTTGTGGTTCAGACGCCGAAAAGCGTTTGAATGGATTATTCTGTCGCGATCCCGCTGAAAAGGTGTGCGCGTAGGGCTTTCAGGTTCATAAAACAAACGTCCACGGCTTTTTGCCGGATCGCTGGCATAGGGCGCTCGCGGCCGATAACCAAAGCCTATATTTTTTATATCCATTGCAACTTGTCCGATCGAGACCTAGATTCATCAGGAAATATCTCTTATCTGATATTCAAGTTTACGAAAACAGTTTAACGCAAGGAAATTTTGATTATGGGCGTTGAAGTTACAAATTCGGCGATCAAGCGCATAGCGCGGATTTTGGCAGGAGAACCTGACAAGACAGCTTTGCGCATTTCCGTAGAAGGTGGCGGGTGTTCCGGTTTTTCTTATAAATATGATTTGGTAAACGAAGCCCCTGCTGACGACGATCTGGTCATAGAAAAAGATGGCGCAAAGATATTTATTGATTCGATATCATTGCCTTTAATGGACGGTTCTGAAATAGATTTCGTCGATGACCTTATGGGGCAGGCCTTTAAAATAAACAACCCCAATGCAGTTTCTTCTTGTGGCTGCGGGGCCAGTTTTTCGATATAGTCCGGTTAACAATGAAAAGCGCCTGATATGCTTTTCAGCGTATTTTGCTAAAGTTCTTAAATTCCATCTTGATGATGACAGTAAAAATGAGATGACAGTGACTTCCAATCCAAAACGCAAAGAAAAGATTATCTTTCCAGCGATTATTGTCATTTTTTCGTGGATGTTCTGCGTCTTTAACAGCCATGCAGAGGAGAAAAAACCGGAATTAAATCTGGTTGCTCCGGAACAACATCATCAAGATAATCAATTCAAGCAAAATACGGCGCCCAAAACGTCAAATCCACCCCAGACAAGCCCGAATTCTCCTCAGGCTCACCCCTCCACAGTTCCATCAGACCAAACGACGTCGGCACAAAAAGCCGATCTTGCACTGAGCGCGAGATTGACAGACAAAGGTACAGATATCACACGCGGTCTCATTTGGCGTATTTACGAACCGATCTATGGTGTCGATAACAAATTACCTTTGGTCGCTTCTTCTGAGGGGGGAGATGCACATTTTACGCTCGATCCCGGCAGTTACATTGTACATGTGTCTTTCGGACATGCCAGTGCTATGAGACGGGTAACCGTGACTACAGACCAAAAAATGTCCGAAATTTTAGTGTTGAATGCAGGCGGGCTAAAGCTCAATGCGACGATGCCGGAAGGTAAAATCAATCCGCAATATTTGCGCTTTTCGATTTATTCGGATGACAGTGAAAACGATGATACTGCATTGATTTTAGCTGATGTAAAACCCGGCAAAGTCATACGCTTGAAAGCCGGAGATTATCATATTGTTTCCAATTACGGTTCGGCAAATGCGATTTCACGTTCCGATATCAGAGTTGATGCCGGTAAAATTACCGAAGCGACTATGCAACATCATGCAGCCTTGATCACCTTGAAACTTGTAAGGCAACAGGGCGGAGAAGCTTTGGCAGACACCAGTTGGTCAATCACCAATGATTCGGGCGATATTATCCGTGAGACGGTCGGGGCCTATGCTACACTGGTTTTGGCTGAAGGTGATTATATTGCTATCGCGAAAAACAAAGATCAAATCTATCAGAAAGAATTTTCGGTCACGTCCGGCCGCGATCAGGATGTAGATGTATTGACAACAGCGCAACCTGTTCCACCCGTCGATGATTCAATGGATTGAGAGTGTTTAAATAATGGCAGTTCCGCATGAAGTTGTTAAAATAAATAAAACCATTCGGGGAATGGGCTTAGCTTAAATTATTTCCAGAAGTTCATTATGACCATATATTTGGTAAGTGCAGGATGGATTTTTGTTTTTTAAATTCAATATTAAAATTTACCGGCTTTAAGAAAAGCCAAGGCTTTCGTTAATATTCTTAACCCATCGCGATCAATGTCTAAAAAATCTGGCAGATAAATCGACTTATCTGCCAGACACTAGCATAATTCCTATTCTTCGACGTTAGCCCGCCGAAGATCGGGAGGCGTTGCTTCCTCTTTCAGATCTGCAATAACTTTTGACAGGGGTAGGGATATCTGTTCCTGACTTCCGAGCCGACGCATATTGACCGAACCGTCTTCAGCCTCTCTTTTACCGCAAACCAGAATAACCGGTACTTTTTGTAATGAATGTTCACGAACTTTATAATTGATTTTCTCGTTCCTGAGATCGGTTGTCGCTAACAAGCCGGCGGCTTTGAGCTTTTTGACGACTTGTTTTGCATAATCATCGGCTTCCGATGTGATTGTGGCAACTACAACCTGAAGCGGCGCAAACCATAAAGGTAAATGGCCGGCATAATTTTCAAGAAGAATACCAAGAAAGCGTTCCATAGATCCGCAGATAGCACGGTGTATCATGACCGGCTGGCGTTTCTCTGAATCTTTATCAATATAGAATGCGCCGAAACGTTCAGGAAGATTGAAGTCGACCTGCGTTGTTCCGCACTGCCATTCTCTGCCAATTGCATCCTTCAGTGTATATTCGAATTTTGGACCATAAAACGCACCTTCACCGGGAAGAATGCCGGTTTTGATGCGGCCATTCGATTTTTCTCTGATGGTTTCCAAAACCTCTGACATGACGCTTTCGGCGTGATCCCATAATTCATCGGAACCGACGCGTTTTTCCGGCCGTGTGGACAACTTGACAGTGATCTCGTTAAAACCGAAATCGGCATAGGTACTTAAAATCAGATCGTTGATTTTCAAGCATTCATCTGCAAGTTGTTCGTCTGTACAGAAAATATGCGCGTCATCCTGAGTAAAACCGCGAACGCGCATCAAACCATGTAATGAACCGGATGGTTCATAACGGTGAACAACGCCGAATTCGGCAAGTCTGATTGGCAATTCCCGGTAAGATTTCAGCCCATGCTTGAAAATTTGCACATGACCAGGGCAATTCATCGGTTTCAAGGCATAAACGCGGTCGTCATCGGCATCGTCACCCGCTGGCGTTACCTTGAACATATTTTCTTTATACCAGCCCCAATGCCCCGATATTTCCCATAAGGATTTATCAAGTACCTGCGGAGCATTGACTTCCGAATATCCCTGATCATCAAGACGCCGACGCATGTAGCTTACGAGATTCTGGAACATTTTCCACCCCTTGGCGTGCCAGAAAACGACGCCTGGGCCCTCTTCCTGAAAATGGAAAAGATCCATCTCGCGTCCAAGCCGACGATGATCACGCTTTTCGGCTTCCTCAAGCATATGGAGATAGGCAGCGAGATCTTTTTCGTTTGCAAAGGCTGTTCCGTAAATACGTGTTAACATCGGGTTATTGGAATCGCCTCTCCAATAAGCACCGGCAACTTTCATCAGTTTGAAAGCGTTTCCGATTTGCCCTGTTGACTGCATATGTGGTCCACGACAGAGATCAAACCATTCCCCCTGATGATAAATTTTTACGTCTTCATTTTCCGGAATTGCATCAACCAATTCAACTTTGTAAAGCTCGCCTTTATCGGCAAAAATCTTCTTTGCTTTTTCACGCGGCAACACTTCTTTCGTGAATTTTGCGTTGCGCTTGATTATTTCATGCATTTTCTTTTCGATGACCGGCAAATCTTCGGGCGTAAAAGGTTGATTACGGGCAAAGTCGTAGTAAAAGCCGTTTTCGATAACCGGTCCGATGGTTACCTGAGTTCCGGGAAATAATTCCTGTACGGCTTCTGCCAGAACATGAGCACAATCATGGCGGATAAGCGCAAGCGCACGTGGATCGTCACGTGTGATAATTTCAATTGAGCCAGACTGTCCAAGCGGATCGGACATGTCGCGTAGAACACCGTCAAAGCTATAAGCAACAGCATTCTTTGCCAATGACTTTGAAATGGATTGGGCAAGCTCCAATCCGGTCATCTCTTCAGGATAATCGCGCTTCGAGCCATCAGGAAATGAGATAGAAACAGTGGAAGACATAAAATTACTCCTAGTCCAGTCCCGCCAACGAATGCGGGTGGGGGTGTTAATTGCTTTTGTCGGTTATAACAAAGCGGTTCAATGCCTGCCCTTTTAAGTTTTCTTTTTGTAAAAAGAAAGCCTATTCATGTCTCTTTGCAGCAATTTTCCAATAACGCCAAGGCATATACCAATGGTAAGTCGGGTCGAGACAAGTTGGTACGGGATCAAATCCATGCGTGCCTAACGGGCCACAACGCATAATGCGGAATAGTCCCATCCACGATCCTGTCCATAATCCATAACGTGCAATCGCCTCATAGGTGTATTCCGAACATGTGGGTAAATGTCGACACTGGTTGCCAATAAAGCCCGAAAGGGTGAGTTGATAAAAGCGCACGAGACTAACCCCAAGAATCCTGCCCGGGGTTTTACGCCATGGCCCATCGTAATTACGGCTTTGAGACATTATCTTTATGCCCATCTTTTTTGCGCGATTCGATCTGGTCTATACAGTCTACCACCGCATCAAATGTGAGCATGGTGGACGGTTGACGGGCTTTGTAATTCTTGATCGGTTCGAGGCAGGCAAAATCGGCAAATTTGCCTTTTGGAGTCGGCCCGTTTTCAGTCAACATCTGCCAGATAGTCTCTCTGAGCGTACGCAGTTCATCAGCTTTGAGACCGATAATGTGGCTTGCCATCAATGAGGAGGAGGCTTGCCCCAAAGCACATGCCCGCACAATATGCGCGAATCCCGTTACAATCCCGTTTTCCATGTTGAGATCAACAGTGACAGTTGATCCACAGATTCGCGAGTGTTTTTGTGCCGTGGCATCAGGGTGTGGGAGACGACCGATTTTGTCGATATGTGCCGCATAGCCGAGGATTTTGTCGTTATAAATTTCGTCAATCATATTTTGTTGCTCGAAAAAACAACCTGTTTTCTATGAACTTACTTTGATTCTCGATATATGTGTCTATATAGGAGTAGTCATGAAAACTACCAAGTTTTCTCTGCTGGTAAATTGGAGTTGAATAATGCAATCCGCTCAAAAAAACGCTACTGGTGCGGCTCATCAAACAAAAAACAAACGTCCTGGCCGTGAAGAGGCGGAAGCAGCTGTACGCACGTTGCTTCTTTGGGCAGGTGAAAACCCCGATAGGGAAGGGCTGATCGATACTCCCAAGCGTGTTGTTAAAGCTTATGAAGAAATGTTTGCCGGTTATAACCAGTCGGCAGAAGAAATTCTTGGCACGGTGTTTGACGAAGTATCAGGCTATAATGATCCGGTTCTTATAAAGGACATTCCGTTCTATTCACATTGTGAACATCACATGGTACCGATCATCGGTAAAGCCCATATTGCTTATATGCCAGATGGCAGAGTGGTCGGTTTATCGAAGATTCCCAGAGTCGTTGATGTCTATGCCAAACGTTTGCAAACTCAGGAAAGCATAACGGCAGAGGTGGCTGATGCGCTTTATCGTTACCTCAAACCGCGTGGAGTTGCTGTCCTTATTGAAGCTGAACATATGTGCATGGCAATGCGCGGTGTGAAAAAACAGGGGTCAACAACTGTCACAGCGACTTATCGCGGTTTTTATAAGGATAATGTCGAGGCGCAGGTTAATTTTTTAAAAATGATACGCGGATTCTGATGACGGTGAGGGATAGAATTGTCTGAAGCGAAAAATAATCCGGAAGAGGGGACAGAATTTTTACCCAAATTCGATTCAAACGGTCTCGTTACCGCAGTCGTAACCGATGCGGAGAGTGGTGGTTTGCTAATGGTCGCTTTTATGAATAAAGAAGCCTTGAAACTCACACTTGAAACGGGAATCGCACATTATTGGTCACGGTCCCGTCAAAAAATATGGAAAAAAGGCGAGAGCTCGGGAAACATACAGAAAATCGAAGAGATTCGTGTCGACTGTGATCAGGATGCATTGTGGTTGAAAGTTCGTGTTCTGGGCGCGGGGGCAACCTGTCATACAGGTCGTAAGAGCTGCTTTTATCGGCGTATGGAAGTAAAAAATGGCGTTGCCCGCCTCGAAGTGGATTCGGAAAAGCCGCTATTTGATCCGGCAGACATATATCGGAGCTGAGCTTATTTAAAGACGGAAAGCGATAGAGACAAAGCGTTAAAACCGCTTTTCTTAACCGTGTTGTAACATAAATATTCACGTTTTTTGAAAAAAGGTCTTGTTTTGCTGCTGTCGATTTGTTAAATGCCGCCAGCCGGTTAATTACAGGCTTCTACCACGTGCGGTCGTGGCGGAATTGGTAGACGCGCAGCGTTGAGGTCGCTGTGGGGAAACCCGTGGAAGTTCGAGTCTTCTCGACCGCACCATTTTTTCTGAATGCGCTATTCGTCTTCCAATTAAAACCTGTCTTCGTCCAAAGGGCGCGGAACGGTTTAATTTTTGTTAGAAACTCACTGTAAATGCTTTTAAAAGGGGCGAAATTCACCCTTCAGAAAGCTATTATTTTATTGCACGCCACCTCCACCCGAAATAGCGCTTGAGCCAAGGCAAATAGAGTAGATAACCAAGTGGGATGAAATAAGTGAATTTAACATTGTCTCCACAATAATATTTGCCAATTAAAATTTTTGTCATAGATTCTGTCATAGATAATGTTGAATGATCAGGAATATAAACCGATCGGTAACAACGTTTTAGAAACCATTGTGATCATTAGAAAAAATTTTATTCGGTTTCTAGTTTAATAGAACGGATTAGTAGTGAAGGGACTATTCACGGAACGACAGGACAATCCAAATTTTGTTTTTTGTTTAGCCGGTGATAGATGATTTTTTGTAGGCTTTTGTTTTATAAAAGGTAACTTTTCAAATGGAATGTTGGATGATAATGTGACGCGCCAAACTTGGTTAGAAACGCATTCCTTTTTATCGGAATTAGAATGGAGACTGTTTGATGGCTGCAAAAGGTAAGGCAAAATGGGGTTGGATAGCGATCGCTGTGATTGCTATAGTTGCTGTCTATAGTGGCTTGAAAACCTACCTTCATCCGGGGCTGCCCGAAGGTATAGCTATGGGAAATGGTCGCATAGAGGCTACCGAAATTGATATCGCCTCGAAGCTTGCCGGGCGCATTCAGGATATTACCGTGAGAGAGGGTGATTTTGTCAATATTGGCGATGTTGTTGCCCATATGGATACCGACAACTTGCAAGCGCAGTTACGTGAGGCGCAAGCACAGTTGAAACGGGCTGTTATCAATGTTGATACGGCAAAAATGGAAGTCGAGCAGCGGCAAGCCGAACAAGAGGCAGCCGAGGCAACAGTTGCACAAAATGAAGTACAGCGTGACAACTCCAATAGACGTTACCAACGTTCGGCTACATTGCAGCAAAAAGGCACGGTTTCTACGCAGGTTAGAGATGATGATCAGGCAACTTATGATGGCGCTCTTGCAGCGGTTGCAGCATCAAAAGCCCAATTTGCTGCTGCAAAAGTAGCGGTTTCTACAGCCAAAGCGAATGTTGTGAACGCTGAAGCGGCTGTCGAAGCTGCCAAAGCAACAATCGAACGTATCCAATCCGATATTAATGATAGCGAGTTGAAAGCAACGAGATCAGGGCGAATCCAATATCGTATTGCTCAGCCAGGCGAAGTTGTGGCTGCCGGAGGCCGGGTGCTTAATCTGGTAGATCTTGGCGACGTATACATGACGTTCTTTTTGCCTACAAAAACAGTCGGTAAGATCGCGATTGGTACGGAAGTAAGAATAGTGCTGGATGCCGCTCCGCAATATGTCATTCCTGCAAATATTTCGTTTGTTTCGGATGTTGCACAATTTACGCCGAAAACAGTCGAAACTGCCGAAGAGCGCGCAAAACTTATGTTCCGTGTTCGTGCGCAAATTCCACAAAATTTGTTGGAAAAATACATTAAACAGGTCAAAACAGGTTTGCCCGGTGTGGCTTATGTTAAAACTGACCCGAATGCAAAATGGCCGACGATTGTTAGCACTCCTGTAGTTCAATGACAGAATCTTCCAAACTCCCAAAACCGGAAACAGATCGACCAGTCGTAAAATTATCTGGTGTTCGTCTGGTTTACGGTGAAAAGATAGCGCTAGACGGTATCGATCTTGAAGTGCCGACAGGAAAAATGATCGGCATGATAGGTCCGGACGGCGTCGGCAAGTCGAGTCTATTGTCGCTGATTACCGGAGCACGCGAGATTCAGGACGGCACTGTTAACGTATTGGGCGGTGATATGCGTGATAAGCAGCACCGTCTCGATGTGTGTCCCGATATCGCTTATATGCCTCAAGGTTTAGGGAAAAATTTGTATCCGACCTTGTCGGTTCAAGAAAATGCCGATTTTTTTGCTCGACTTTTTGGCCAAGAAAAAGAAGAACGGCAAGCACGGATTTCCGAATTGTGCGAAAGAACCGGACTTAACGGTTTCGAAGACCGTCCAGCCGGTAAGCTGTCGGGGGGCATGAAGCAAAAGCTTGGTCTTATTTGTTCACTTATTCACGATCCGAAACTCCTTGTTCTTGATGAACCGACAACGGGTGTTGACCCTCTTTCAAGGCGTCAATTCTGGGACCTGATCGACGATATCCGCAAAGAACGGTCCGATATGAGCGTTATGGTCGCGACAGCTTATATGGAAGAAGCTGCGCGGTTCGATTGGCTGATTGCTATGTATGATGGCAAGATACTTGCCACAGGTACGCCGGATCAATTGCTTGAACAGACGAAGACCAAAAACCTTGACGAAGCGTTTATCGCTCTCATGCCGGCAGAAGAACAGAAAGGCCACGTGGAAGTTGTTATTCCGCCTCGCAAAGAAACCGGAAATGAAGAAACAGCGATAGAAGCTGACGGCCTTACGCAACGTTTTGGCGATTTTACGGCTGTTGATCATGTAAGTTTCCGTATTAAAAAAGGCGAAATTTTCGGATTCCTCGGCTCCAACGGATGCGGTAAAAGCACGACAATGAAGATGTTGACCGGACTTCTTCCGGCAACAGAAGGCACTGCCAAATTGTTTGGACGACAAATCAATGCCAATGATATGGAGACGCGTCGTCACGTTGGATATATGAGCCAAGCGTTTTCACTCTACGCCGAATTGACGGTTCTTGAGAATCTGGAACTTCATGCAAAACTGTTTGAAATTCCAGCGGAAAAAGTCAAGGAACGTATGCAGGCAATGATTGACCGCTTTGAGCTTAAGGATGTGCTTAATGCGATGCCGGATTCGTTGCCGCTTGGCATCAGACAACGTATGTCTCTGGCCGTTGCGTTGCTGCACGAGCCGGAAATTCTTATACTTGATGAACCGACCTCCGGTGTCGATCCTATTGCTCGTGACCAGTTGTGGCAGCAACTTGGTGAATTATCACGTAATGATAATGTTACCATTTTTATCACGACACACTTCATGAATGAAGCCGAGCGTTGCGACCGTATTTCCCTTATGCATGCCGGCAAAGTTTTGATTACCGATAAACCTTCGGAAATTGTGAAATCGAAAAATGCCGATACACTTGAAGAAGCGTTTATTGAATATCTGCAGGATGCTATAGATAAGCAGAATGCCGAGAAAAAAGCCAAAGTCGATGCATCTTCGACTGTCAAAAACGCGGAAAGTAAAAACTCCGAGAGAGCAGACGTTAACAAACAAAAATCCGACAATAACGGGAAACCGGAAATCGAACGGTCGCATGGAAAGCGTTTTAAACGACGTTTCGATTTTATGCGGATGATGAGCTATGCCAACCGTGAAGCATTGGAATTGCGTCGCGATCCAATCCGCGCGACAATGGCTTTACTTGGTAGTGTCATTTTGATGTTCGTTATCGGCTATGGAATCAATACCGAAGTCGAAAATTTGACTTTTGCTGTGCTTGATCACGACCAATCGGTTATCAGTCGCGATTATGTTCAGCAGATTTCGGGATCCCGATATTTTATTCAGAAGAAAGATATTGTCGATTATGACGATCTTGATGCGCGTATGCGCTCGGGCGAAATAAGTCT
>CAMLLT010000052.1 GCA_946480935.1 uncultured Bartonella sp.
AACGCATATTTATTTTCTAATATTGAAGGGTTACTACGACCACATCCGTATAAGTTCCGGCAACGTATGGACGAAACGCCTGCTGTTTCACCTGCCCAATAATAATATGATCCTTAGCACTCGTGTGCCCATCGAATGGTATTGGTTCGTCCGTAATAGCGATCGGTTCTAAGTCTTTAGTTAAAAAATATAAATCATAGGGTACATACGTTCCCCCTACATACGCTGACGGCATTTTCATTCGGCGTTGTTTACCCAAGAAATTTTTTCCTAGGCTGAATTTGAGAGTATAAGGAATGGGTGCGTTTTTTGGACTATTGCAGCTAATCGTCATTTGTGTCGACGCACGTTTTGCGCGATCCGAAATCAAAGTTTCCCCAAAATCCATATCCGGAAGACTGGTAATCAAACATTTCGGAGCAATTGTGAACGTAAATGTATAAAATGCATCTTGTGCTAATACGCGAGTTTGGGCTAAAGGATGACAAAGGGTGCCAGCCGGACCTTCCGAATCCCTCACAAGCCAGGTCGTCACACGATACTGACTTTTATAGGTTCCTGCGGGGTAACTGAAATTGCTAATTAAATTTGTAAGTTGTGCCTTATCTACCCACCGTAATAAAAGCGAATTTACTATGTGAAGATTGCTTGCGCTGACGTCTATAGGAAAAGTATTATTTCCTGTTGTTGAAGATGCCGAGACAACAGGAGGAGTGTTTTGCTCCATATAATTTAACACATAATCTATTTTATAATTGGAGTCATCATCCTTTACGAGAGTATAAACTCCATTGGCAGGGTCGCTTGCAAATGATGCTGGATCCACAAAAATGCATTTGTTCCATTTGTCACCATCGCTTGTCCCCAAACAAGTAGTCACCTGCGTATTATTTGTAAGTGGTAACCCACTATCCGGCCAAGCACTGACCAAATCATCTGTAATTGGCGCTGTGGTAGCCGGATAATATCCTATCTTTGCGTCACAGACTGGCATGCCTCTGGGAGAAATTCCATCACCTCTGGGAGAAATTCCATTACCTCTGGGAGAAATTCCATTACCGCTTTTACCTGCATAAGACAAATTGATCGGTAATACCGAAAAAGCGATAAACAAAATCAAAGTGAAAAACGAAATTGCTTTCTTAAACATTATCTATGCACCGTTTTTGTTTAAGGATGATATATCGATTAACTATATAATTCCTTACATTTCAACTGTTAATTTAAGATAATTAACTTTTTTAATCTAAATTAATTTAAATAATGCACAAGATATGTTTTTGATGAATTTTTACCCTTCCCACAGGTTATCAGAGTAAAGCTAACATATTGCCAACAAAAATAAAAAAGCACAATTCCATCAACAGTTATAAAAATTTAACCAACGATTCTTCAGTCATTAATCATATAGAAAAAATACAAATCTGCCATTCCTAAACTTTTCGCCCTTATGTGATTAGAACTAAAGCTTCTCTATTATTTCTATTAAATCGCTAATTCTAAATAAAAGAAAGACAAAGACCAACCATTCATGAATTTTATGGAAAACAAGTAGCTTTGCACTCACAAATATTTTTCGTTCATTTGATGGAAGATGATTATGCGTTTCGTTTCGTCCATCAGTTATAAAAAATAGACCAATAAATTGTTATTCGAATGTTTTTGTTACAATATTGAGACACATCATTAAATTATCCGCGTTTATGCGCAATTGAATGTTGTCTCTAAAAGTTTAGCCCGTTGTTCGCGTTTTAAAGGGCTTAAAACCATAAATGAACGGCAAGGACTAATTCCGCAATTTTCTTCCTTTTTAGCCCCGTTACAACAGCAGTTCCATGCATCAAAACAAGAGTATTGATGGTCGCCCAATAAATATTTCAAGACGACTGCAGTTCACATATGTTCGTCTATAAAAATTAATGGTGATAACTTGATGATTTAGTTCGATTATTCCAATTGTTATGAATTAAATTTTAAACAATAAATCATAAACATGATATTTTATCATAAATTTGGAACATTGAAAAATATAATTCACCGATCCAATCTTTTTTACAATTTTATTTTTGTATTGTTCGTATAAAAGATTGCTAAAATTCCTTAGCCGTGCAGACACAACTACAGCGGTACATCAACCAACTGATCATAGTTTTTAAAAGTAAAACGATTTGGCTTAGAAGTTATCCCGTCGATAGTGAATGTCATGGTAGCACCCCTTAATACATAAGCGATAAAATCCTTCTTGATCTGCAGCTGCTTATTACCCGAATAAAATTTCGCCTCGGAAATTTTCAAGTGGCCGTTTCCATTATTTATGGCGGTTAATAATAGCTTGTTGCCTGATTGTTTTGCAGACCATGTTACATTAGGTGCTACTTTCGTTTTAGGAACGTAAAATACCGGCATGATAAAACGTGCTATAAAATTTACTTCATCCGGTTTTCTAGTCGATATATCCGGTGGAAGTTCGTCAACGATGAGTTTGTATGTTTCTTCCTCTTTTATCGGGGTTTTCGCTAAGCGAATAAAACGAACAGTTCGCTCACTATGAGGAGCAAGTTTTGCCATTGGCGGGTTAACGAATACGTCTAATGTTCGGGGGTATTGATCTTCGCTGTTTACTTGCTGCCAACCAGTAGCTCTAAGCTGAACATTAATAGGTTGAGCACTTTCATTAATTATTTTAAAGACTCCAGTTTTATCTGGCTCTGTTACGACCACTCTAAACGGTGAAACAGCAAGACCTAAAGCCCATGAGTTTTGTACGTTTATAACAATAGCTAACAAGAAACTAATAACAGACGTTCTCAAGATTTTACCCCGTTTTTACTCAAAATCTGAAATACATTTGTATTGTTTCATATAGGATTTATTTACGACATACAATACGGTTATTCCCATTTTCGAGACCTGTTACCATCGAATTTGTCAATTCGGCCCAACATTGCAACCCCTGATCCATGACTTTAATTTTTTCAGGTAAATTCAATTCGCTTTTATCTACCATTAACTGACCTTCATAACCGATGACACTGTTAAATGAACTAGATTGACCGACGGCCAGTGAACCCGCGGGAATATATTCCCCTGCTTCATTAACCAAAGTTACAATGTAAAACTCATCACTACTTTTTGCATTGAACGATGCGATAACACCAGACTGGTCAGCAGGAACAACGTTAATTGAACTTTGCTCAAGTAAGACATCATCAGGAACTGTTGAAGTATCTACACTAATGCGATTGGGCATATACGAAACCAGATTGGGTACCAATATTTTACCATTACGGCCGGTCTTACCATAAGTTTGGTTTTGTGATGTAACCACGACATTTGGCGCACCGACTTCGGCAATTGCAAAAGAGTCATAGATCGGATTAGAAAGGAATACACTTTTATCTGCAATGACAACCGCTCCCTCGATATTAGCATTTGCGTTATAGAAATCGTCGTTGCTCTGCTCAACAGATCCGGACAGTCGGGCAATTCTAGTTCGATATTGACCGGACGCCCCGCGATCTGATGTATTACCTTCCATGTCACGCAGAGACCAACCATAGTCGCCGATTTTATCGGACATTGAACGCGTTAACTGGGATGATACGCTTGTTTTATGGTTATCAGTATTACTGCTGACAGAAGCAGAATATTTATCATTAAAGGAATAAGTAAACCCGACGTATAATCCCATCCTGTCACTACTCAATTCCTTAAAGGCACTCAAATAACCATACCCACGTTTCATAAAACTTCTATTTAGCGAAGCACTGATGATTCTTGAGTTGTCTTGTTTCCATTTTTGCGCGAAATTGTTGTTGTAACGAACCTCTGTAAAGGCAACTGACAGGGAAGTCGGATCAAATCCGAATGGTATACTAAAAGAAGCTTGATTGGTTTGACGAGGAAACTGGGAACCGGAACGATATGAACCTCCGCCAGCATTATCGACTTCCATTGATGTATCGACATTTGATGTCGAATAATACCTAGCGTTGTCGGTTGCCGATGCTATATCATTATAATCGCTAAATGTACGTTGGGAGAAAAGATTGAGCCCTATTCTGCGATATTGAAACGACAAGCTTGCAGCCATCTGGTTACCTGTTTTACTTTTGAAACTACTTGTTGACGCACTTAAAGACGCTACACCAATCGACCCGATGTTAAACACACCACCAAGGCCCAAATTGTAAAGGTCTCCGCCAGCTTCTCCATGGCCTTCCAAAGTAAAATGGTTGCTTAGCCCATAGCGAACAGAAGATGAACCAAAAATTTTGCTATCATAATTAAATGAATTTGTACCATAATTCAGTCTCGGTGCACCTATGTCGACGGAAAAGTCCATCAGTCCCTTGCTTAACAAATTCGGAGATACGTAAAAGCTATTTTCAACGACAGTTTCACGCCCCATTGCATCTCTTGTAACAATACGCGCTGTGCCGGCCCCGGTCATCACCGGCAAATTGGTCATGGTGAAAGGTCCGTTTTGAACTTCTTTCGAACCATATTTAACGTTGTTAATAAATAGATCGACAGTCGATGGAACAGCTGCGCTACCGCTAATCGACGGGAGCGGCATGGTGATAAGGTCATTTCTCAACGCAAAATTGCGCCTGATTTGAAAACCTCCAAGACGGGCAGAACGGCTCCACTGAAGGTTACGAGTAAGAATGTCGCCAGCGCGATAGGTTATCATGCGATCGTCATCAGAGTAGGAATAATAGGTATCCAGACGTGATGAAGAGTTGTCACCATTAAAATGACTAACAACTTCATTGTTGTACAAAACGCCCATTTTACTGCTGAAACGAGATTCTATGTTTCCCGATACGCCGTTAAAACCGAAGGCGTCAGAAATATCTCCGCCATTCGCGTTTGTATACAAACTATAATTAAAGACCGCAGAAGGAGATGACGTCGGACGCCCCTCGCCTTCCCGATTTTCATTCAAGCGTGAAAAGTTCTGCCGTTCTGAAATTGCTATATCTACCGGAACAATCAAATCGTCTTTTATAACTTTGAAATTCATTCTTTGATTGGTTTCATCATATGTATATTGAACATATGGAAGTTGCGAAAGGTGAACCCAACCGTCTTTGTCAATAGACATCTTTGGCGCGATGATCCCTGCATTGCGCAGTCCGTTGGCGTTAATAACAAAGTCACCGTCAACCGGCTTGAAAGCAGTTAACGCTTTGCGATCAACTCCATTAATATAAACATCCAGGTAAATAAAACCGTCGGAAGTTGATTTACCGGCATGCGGCCCATCAATCGAATTGACGCCCGATATCATATTAGGGTCAATCTGCGGAACTTCCGTCATAGGAGTTTGCGGTGCGTTTTGTGCATATGCCGGTAGAACATAACCATTAAAGGCGAATGCTGTGCAAGCTAAAACACTATAAACACTTCCAACACGTGTTACACACTTAGAAACGTTTTCGTATCCACAAAGTTGTTTAAGTGAAAGTTTAAGCATGACATTTCCATAAATCTATATGTGAAACGAAATACTTTATTCACATTAATCAACATTGGTTCATTACATGACTCGCGTTACAAAACTTACAAAAACTTTACTTACACGTATTTTTACAAATATTTCTAATAACTAGATATTGCACTTGTTCAGTGTCTAATTCGAAACCGTTACATTTTCTTCAAGAGCGCCAAAGTCACCTAACATACGCAGTTTTGTTGGTGTCCCTTGAGCTATACGAGGTATTTGAAGCACACTGTTTGTGCCACCCAAAACATATCCAACGAGACCGGTTTTTCTGCCTACAACAGTCTTTCCATCAAGCAACAGAACGTCTGAAACCTTCAACCTTCTTTCACCGCCATTCGTACCGATCAATTCAAAATTGCTGCCATTATCTCTCACCCGCCAAGTGGTCTTATCATTTTTTAATTTTGTACTGCTGAAGAATACCGGAGCGACCAATCTGGTTAAAATATTGAGTCTAGCTCCTCCACCGCTAACACTGGGGCTCGGAAGTTCATCGAAAAATACCCGATATGCCTCTTCGCCGACTATAGGAGCCTTAGATGCCCGAACGACACGGATGACAGTGTCTGTTTCAGGTTTTACCGTCGTAAATGGCGGGCTAACAACAACATCTTTTGTTGGTGTAAAATAATCTTTTCCGTTCCTTTTTTCCCAACGAAAAATACGCACCTGCATTTTGATGACTTCTTTACCGCCATTACGGACAGTAAAATGATCTTGAATTCTCGGAGCCGCAATATCCAACGATATCGGCATCAACGTCAAATCCGACGCAAATGCAGAAGTCGAAAAAAGAAAACTGGTAAGGAAAAGCAATATTAATGATTTCATCACACGCCTTTTATTTGGAAGTTGACTCATGAAATACTATGGCCGTTTTTTCTCAAAGGGAGAGTAGATCATTGTGGACAGATCTACTCTTTTTTATTTTTTTATTGCGTTTTATAAATTCACAACATTATAAAGAATTAACCATTTCTTATACATTGCAATTAAAACGCTCATAAGCTGACACGATCAGAATGCGACTGTAAGTGTCAGATTATCGACGTAGTCCCCAGAAGCAGGCGCGGTGGCTGCTATTTCTGTCTTGCCGTAAACAGTGTAGCTATCATCTGCTGTATGCGATACAGTACCCTCGATCATTTCTGTGCCATTGGTTCCGTCGCCAAACGTGCCGGTATAGTTCGGACGCAAGTAGATGTTGTATTTAATCGCGTTGTTAGACGGATCTCTCATCTCACGTGCTGTCATATTACCGGATTTACCAGCACTGAGTGAGACATGGTACTTTTCGGCAATAGGATTTGAACCAGTTGAACCCGGATCCACATTACAAGTAACTTTAACGTTTGAAGTAGCATAACGCGGGGAATTCAAGTTTGCCCATCCACCGAAGTTCATGTCTTGGCCGCTCACTGAACAGCCTGAAACAATCTTAATGGAAACATTCATGTTTGCGGTCATTGAACCAGCCATACTTACGGAAGTGGCTGAGCCCAAAAACAATAGAGCACCAATAGAGGCCAGTAATTTGCGCTTCATTCTTTTCTCCTTTAATAAAGCACTGATTTTGCCCGACCCACCCCAGGCAAGTTTTGTGTAAACAAAGCGAAAGTACCAATAATGTAATAGCGATAAAAAAAACTATTGCTGCCACATCTATTCGCAGCCTTCTGCTCTGCCACATTTTTAAGGGGTGGCTCGACCAAAGGGGTTTACTTGGTCGAGCCAGCCGCTCTGAGGGGGTCAGCGTCAGAACGGCATCTAACGAACGAGCTAATTGGAAAAGTATCTCGCCGTCGGATTGCTAAATGCCTGTTAAGGCAAATCTTTTGCAATTTTTCTTTCGGAATTAATTTCTCACGGATCAAAAGACCTGCATCACTCTTCAAGTGACTGAAAAAGGGATGGAACATCAACTCCAAAACGACAAATATGCGTTGTTTTGCTGTCTCTGATGTGTGTTTATAAAAAGAAGGTAGCAGATTTTCAGAACAGAATGTTGTTTTACCATACGGGTAAACAGTATCGAAAACAGAACAGCTTCCTGCACTGTTATTCAGAAACTTCCGATATGATTGCCAAGCTAGAAGCACTTCCAACCCCCACATTTTCAAAACAATCAACACATCGTAATGAGCAAAGCAATAACAATGAAAATTATGAACATAAGTCTGATAACAAAAACATTTCTGCAACCAGCAAGTTGTTCATGAATTCAATTTTTATTCGAATCGTCTCAATACAACTATTGATAGAATCATTAAGTAAATAATAAGTTAAATTAATGCAAGAGTTTATTTATTTCATGTGTGTTTATACATATTAATTTAGTCGGTTAATGTTTATATACAGATCAATAAAAAAATATTATTGTTTTTTATATTCTAATAACAAACGATTGTTAATCGACTAACCTTGTTATTCAAAAAATTTTACTTTATTTTATATATAATTTTGTATTTTAAATTTATATAATAATATTGTTATTATACATTCAATATAGATGTCTAAATAATTTTTCTTTTCAGAAAACACGAAAACAAAAGATAATACGAAAAAATACAAACTTTAAAAAGTGGTATTTCCGTAATAAAGGTTTTAAATGTAATTCATAAATGCAAAATCGGAAATCTCTCTTCCCATCTATATTTAGACGTAACTGCAACATTCAATACCCTAAAACCCAAATAATTTTGAAAGACTCAAAGGTCGGTGACTGTCGGTTATATTAATTAGCAACTGTCTATGGGATAATAACTTCAGAAAGACTCCGACTTATCGGGTTATGTAACTGTCTGTGTATTAACCCCAACGATTAGAAAGGAAGAGATCCAAGATAGGCAATAATCTTCCGAACCAAGACGGGAAAAATAAGACTTTAAATAGGAATGCAATCGGAGCTGGATATGTGCAGCGCCTGTTCTTTGTGTGGCAGGTGTTATTGGATGACTTTTACCTCATTAAAATGAATCCACCCCTCCCCCCATGAAACAACCGGATAATAGTAATCGCAATATCGCTATCAATCGATATAACGAAAGATGTTGGCCTATCGGTGAAAAGCCCATTTACAGAACGGGAACTTCTTTTGACTAATCTAAAATTTGCAATTTTATTATTCGCGATTTATATGCGTGAAATTCAACATTGAGATTACTAAAATGACACTTCGATCATTCCAGAAATCGACTCCTATGGCTCTCCTTTCTGCGCGCGAAGCGATTATGGAGTATTTTCGGCCGCATTTGCGGAATTACAATCTAACAGAACAACAATGGCGCGTTTTGCGAGCTTTAACGGCAGTCGATGAAATTTCTACTACCGATTTGGCTGATGCTACAGTCATTCTGGGGCCTTCGCTTACGCGCATTTTGCGCGATCTAGAAGACCGAAAACTGATAAAAAGGTGGACTTGCCCGGAAGACGGTCGACGTTTAATGGTGAAGATAAGCAAAACGGGTTCCGACCTCATCGGGGAAGTCGGGATTGGTTCGGAGCTGATCTACAATGAAATAAGCCGGGCTTTTGGTCGAGAGAATTTGTCAGAATTGCATAAATTGCTTGGTGAATTTATAGAAAAAGTTAGACTGGCCGGCCCCGTTATCCATAAAATAATGGAACAAAACGCTAACCGACCCAAAGAAAAGTAGCATACCGATTTTGTGTTTTGTTTTCTGACAAGGAAATAGGTCAATCCAGTCGGCAATCATTCTCTTTCGCGTATCCGACTGGATTTTTAACTTTAATTAGTCTAGCGGCATAACGGCATTTACTTGCCCGGTACCGGAGCTCGCAAAGAGTTCGGTAACAAACTCCGCTTTCCCTTTGTAGTTTTCTCCACCTAATACGCCTAACATCATTGATGTGTCGTGCATAAAACCTTCACCGAAGCAAGCGAGCGAATATTCCGGCAACATTTCGCAGAACTCTTTCCATTCTCCCCTTTTCCACATATCAACGACTTTCTCGTCGACTTCACGGTCGAAACCACGGGTATAAGAACTAAAGCATTTTTCAGCGATACGATCATAGGCGAAACGGTGAGAGAGAGAACCACTCGCCAAAACACCAACAGTGCCGTCATAATCCTCGATCGCGTCGCGTACGGCTTCGCCTAAAGTGCGGCTATCAGCCAATTCATGTGAGGTGCACAGTGCCGAAACCGAAACAACCTTAAACGCGTTGTCGGAATTCATATATCTCATCGGTACAAGCGTTCCATATTCTAGGGTAAGTGAGTCAATATGATGAGAAAAAGCCCGAATTCCTTTGTCTATGGCTTTCTTAACGATCAAGTCCCCGAGAACTGGATTGCCAAAATGTTCATATTCCATGTCTTTCACAAAATGCGGTAATTCATGGCTGGTAAAAATACCTTTGAAATGTTCGCCGGAATTCACATGGAAACCGCTGTTAACCAGCCAATGCGTATCAAATACGACAACTGTATCGACGCCGGCTTCACGCATGCGGCGCGATATTTCTTTATGACCATCAATCGCGGCTTGACGACAGCCATGGTTTTTCCCCGGAAGTTCCGAAAGATACATTGACGGAACATGCGTAATTTTTGCAACCAGTGCCAATTTTCCCATAGTTATTCCTCCTGCGTTAATAACTAACTCCTGAATCTCCGTATCAATTGTGTCGATGCATTGGCTAACAGACCAACATCAGAACCAACTGCTACGAATGTGGCTCCCAAGTCCAAATAACGATGACACAATTTTTCATCCGACGACAGTATGCCGGCAGCTTTTTTACATTTCGTGATTCTTAAAAGTGCATCTTCAACAGCGTCCTGCACCTGAACAGCACCCGGTTGACCACGAAAACCCATATCGGCTGCCAAATCAGCCGGTCCGACAAATATTCCATCGATGCCGTCCACAGCGGCAATTTCCTCGATATGTTGAAGTGCTTCCAATGTTTCAACTTGCACCAATAAGCAAATTTCATCATCCGCAGTTTTTAGGTAATCCACAGTTCGGGAAAAAGCTGATGCACGGGCCAGAGAAGCCCCTACTCCACGTCTTCCTGCCGGCGGATAACGAACGTCCAGAACACGTTCTCTCGCTTCTTCGGCGGTGGTAACCATTGGAACGAGCAATGTTTGCGCGCCGACATCCAGAACCTGCTTTATGATATGTGTTGTCCCTACAGGAACGCGCACAATGACACTGCTTTGCGACGATTGTAACGCCTGTAATTGAGCTAATATGGAACGGATGTCGTTAGGCCCGTGTTCTCCGTCGACAAGTAACCAATCAAAACCCGAACCACCAAGCAATTCTGCTGTGTACGGATTTGCAAGACCGAGCCACAAACCGATTTGTTTTTCGCCTGCTTTTAATCTGCGTTTGAATAGATTTGTCGGAGCAACCATTCTCGCCTCACTCGAAATATATACTGACGGAACCGAAAGATCCGTAATCAGCCATGATCGTATCTCCGTGTCCTGCTTCGACGGGACGAATAAACGAACCTGAAAGGACAACATCTCCAGCACTCAATCGACCACCATATTGTCCCAATCTTCTGGATAACCAGACAATAGCAAGTGCAGGATTTCCTAAAACACCGGCTCCAAGTCCTGTTTCCTCTATCCAGCCATTCTTCGAAACAGCGACACCGGCTCTTGTCATATCTACATCGAGCGGACGCATTGGCCTTCCACCAACGACAATTCCGCCATTGGCAGCGTTATCGCTGATTGTGTCGAATACATTTCGCCTTTTTCCGGTTTTTTCATCCACACGTTTGATACGGGTATCAAGAATTTCCAATGCAGGACAAACATAATCTGTCGCGTCCAATACATCGAATATCGTAACCTCGCCGCTCAATTCTCGTTTTAACACAAATGCAATTTCTGCTTCTACGCGTGGTTGGATAAAGCGATCGGAAGGTACCCGGCTGCCATTTTCAAAAAACATATTATCGAATAATATGCCGCTATCAGGTGTTTCAATCCCTAAAGCTTGTTGCATAGCCCGTGATGTAAGACCGATTTTCCAACCTTTTCGTTTGAGCCCCGATTGCTCCTTCAGCTCTATCAATGCTTGCTGAATTTGGTATCCTTCATCAATTGAAGCATCCGGATATTGCAAACTCAGCAGCCCAATCTGTTCACGTGTTGCCTCGGCTTGAAACAATTTTCTAGCAGCTAACTCTACAAGCTCGTCGGGTAAACTCATTTTTCATCCTCCACACCATTAACAAGGCGACCGATATTCTGGATATCTATTTCTATCCTGTCGCCCGGTTTCAGCCACCGTGGAGGATCAAAACGGGCTCCGGCACCCGTTGGAGTACCTGTCAAAATGACATCGCCCGGCATAAGAGTGGTGAAAGTAGAAATATAATGGATGAGATAAGGAATGGGAAATATCATTCGCGCAGTGTGATCATCCTGACGCAGCTCATCATTGACAAATGTCCTCAAACGCACATCGTCAATTTGTTCTTTTGTCTCGAAAGGAATGAGCCATGGGCCAATCGCTCCGGATTTGTCAAAGTTTTTACCTTGTGTGACATTGAACTTCGCGTGGCGCACCCAATCCCGTAATGTGCCTTCATTGGCAATTGTCAGCCCGGCAATAAACTCGTGAGCCCGTTCTACCGGAATATGACGGCCTTGTCTTGATATGAGCAAGGTTAGCTCGCCTTCATAGTCCAATTGTTGCGAAACTTTCGGACGTATAAGATTTTGCTTATGCCCGACAAAAGAACGCGCAAAACGGATAAATATCGAAGGGTTTTCCGGAGCTTTCTGCCCATCTTTATATTCTTCATTGCGCGAAGGATAATTCACCCCGATACAGATTATTTTTTCCGCTTGTCCTATGGGCGTTTCAAAACGGAATTCACCTTTGTAAAAATCCTTTTCTCTGGACTGATAACATTCAATAGTTGAAACCAAGCTTTGTTCTTTTATCAATTTATCCAGTGCTTGGCGGGCGTTGGCACTGTTATGGTCGACAATATGGATATCCTCTTCCGAAGAAAATACTGCCAGCTTTTCTGTTCCT
>CAMLLT010000053.1 GCA_946480935.1 uncultured Bartonella sp.
TCAACCGTGTCGACAACTTCCAGCAAACGCTGCAACTTGATTTCGCCGGTTTTGGAATTGATATCGGCACGGATATTGGTTTCCTGACCATAGCGTGACCGGGCAGCTTTCTGGATAGCATCAGCCATCGCAGAAATAACGATTTCACGGTCAATCGACTTTTCGCGGGCTACGGCATCTGCAATTTGCAGAAGTTCAAGCCTATTAGCGCTTATAGCCATCGATTCTCTCCTTTTTTGTGCCGCTTCACGGCATCGACTAAATTATTTCTTTTCCGGCTTGGACTTTTTTCGACTGTCCCCGCCCTTCAAATTCTTTTGTGCCTTGCCCGAATTATCCGCTTTTTCAGAATCGTTATCGGCCCCAAGGTCATCATCCGGAATAAGCTGCTGACGCAATGCCTTGTCTTTTGCCAGTGCATCACGGATCAGATCGTCGGTCAAAACCAGATGCGCATCGGCAATATCGGTAAACGGAAGTTGCACAGCCAAAGCTTCGCCATAGGCTGCCTTGTCGGTATTGAGAACGAATCCATTGTCATTAACATCGCTAATTGTCCCGCGAAATTTTTTTCGCCCATCGATCATTATTGACGTTTCTATTTTGGCTATATGACCTTGCCAACGCGAAAAATCGGATTTTCTGACCAAAGGACGGTCAATTCCGGGTGAAGAAATTTCAAGATGATATTTCCGTTCGATGATGTCTTCTACATCAAGAATAGGTGAGACAATGCTGCTGACTTCCTCACAATCCTTGATGGTCATTGTACCATCACCCCGCTCGGCCATAATTTGCAAAGTGAGGCCGTTGAGACCTGACAACCGCACTCTGACAATCCGGTAACCAAGAGGTTTTAGCACCGGTGCAACAATTGCAACCACGCGTGCCTCAACGCCTTTTTCTTCAAAAAGGCGCGGTTCATCCAAATCAACTGCCTGTCCGCTCTCGCTCATGCCTACCTATTCCAAATATCAAACAGATCATTCTGGTAATAAAAAAGAGCGGGCTCGGAAAACCCACTCTTCATCAAATGATCAAGAATTTTCTGTACTATACACTCGATAATTGTTTTTTTCAAGTACAACATTACGGCATGTCAAAACAATTCCGGAAAAAACTTGTCCGATAACAATCCTCTAAAGTGGCGGCTATTTTCTGACAAAGGTGAGATAAGCGGGCGTACGCCCTTCCCGCAATGCCTTTTCTTCATAGCGCGTTCCCGGCCAAGCTTCAAAAGGCGTTTTCCAGTCCTTCGAACCATTGGCTGTCCAATAAAAATCCGGATGGCGAATACAGTAAAACAATGTCCAATTCACATAAGTATCAATATCGGAAGCAAACCGGAATTTCGCCCCCGGTTTTAAAACACGTGCAAAGCGATCGAGATTTTTCATATTCACAAAGCGGCGCTTCCAATGTTTCTTCTTGGGCCACGGATCGGGATAAAAAAGATCTATTCCCGCAATTGATGATTCCGGTAACCAGTCGAGCAGTCTGGTCGCATCATCATCATAAAGCCGGATGTGTTGCAGCCTATGCTCATGGCCTTCCAATGCTGCCAGCATCTTGGCCATTCCATTGATGAATGGCTCGACGCCGATAAAGCCTGTTTGTGGGAATCTATCCATTTCATGGACAAGGTGTTCTCCACCGCCAAAACCGATTTCAATGCGTATCTCTGTGCAACCGTTTTTTGTGTCACCGGAACTGGTGAATAAGTCGGCAAGTCTTTCAGGTGCAGGCTTGTTCAAATCCACTTTAAGAAGGGGAAGTAAAGTTTCTTCGCGTCTGGTCTGGCCCGCACGCAATGTCTTGCCACGACGACGCCCGAAAAAAGCTTCACTTGCCCTTTCTTTATGTTCACTCATTACGCCTTGATCGCGTCTTTCAGCGCTTTGACGAGATTTGTCCGTTCCCATGAGAAAGAACCATCGCGCCCGGGTTTGCGACCAAAATGTCCATAAGCCGATGTTTTTGCGTAAATTGCCTTGTTAAGCTCGAGATGTTTGCGAATTCCCGAAGGCGACAAATCCATAAGTTGGCGAATAGCTGCCTCGACAGCACTTTCATCAACCTTACCTGTGCCGTGCAAATTGACATAGATCGAAAGAGGTTGCGCCACACCGATTGCATATGAAAGCTGGATTGTGCAGCGATCGGCAAGTCCTGCGGCAACAACATTTTTAGCAAGATAGCGGGCTGCATAAGCGGCGGAACGATCTACTTTTGTGGTATCTTTACCCGAGAACGCACCACCACCGTGAGGTGCAGCGCCACCATAAGTATCGACAATAATTTTACGCCCTGTAAGGCCGGCGTCTCCATCCGGACCGCCGATAACAAATTTGCCTGTCGGATTGATGTACCAATTACAATTATCGGCAATTTTTATATCGCTCAATGCTTGACGGATATAAGGTTCGACGACCGAGCGTACCTTCTTTGAATCCCATGTCGGATCAATATGTTGGGTAGAAAGAACAATGGAAACAACCTCGACCGGTTTATCGTTTTCATAACGAACTGTAACCTGACTTTTAGCATCCGGTCCGAGCTTGCTCGCTTCGCCTTCATCAAGATGACGTGCAATCGACAGCGTCTCGAGAATTTTATGGGCATAATAGATTGGTGCGGGCATCAAATCCGGTGTTTCGCGGCAGGCATAACCGAACATGATACCCTGATCTCCCGCACCTTCCTCACCTTGACGGTCGGAAGCATTATCCACGCCTTGAGCGATATCGGCAGATTGGGAATGTAACAAAACATCGATCTTCACTGTCTTCCAGTGAAAACCTTCCTGTTCATAACCGATAGCACGGATTGCACGACGTGCGGCCGAGCGGAAACGTGACGGATTGATAACCGGATTTCCTTTTTTGTCATGAACAAGTTTGCCATTTTTATCTTTTTTCAAAAGTGTATCGGGCACACGAACTTCACCGGCAATAACAACGCGATTGGTCGTAGCTAAAGTTTCACAAGCAACCCGGACGGACCAGGGATCAACACCCGATTTGGCTGCTTCTTTGTAGATCATATCAACAATTTCATCTGAAATGCGGTCACAAACTTTGTCGGGATGACCTTCCGATACCGATTCGCTGGTAAAAAGATAATTCTGATGAGACACGGGAAACCCCTCTAGAAAGACGACGTTTACTTTCTCACCGGACTCTCCGGAAAGAAAAACGACAGTTGCTTTATTTGCCAAGCTTGTTGAATTGCGTCAATGCCGTTTTGGTCAAGAGCACGAAATAAATGTGATAAACGTATTCAACACACAATATCCCGGCATCATTCAGTGTCTTATCAAGCTTTTATCCGTCACTAAAGGACAACAAAGCAGCAATTAAAATCAATAATAAAAATTAAAAAACAAAAAGCGATTCTGAATTCCCTAAATCAGTTTTAAAAATCACTTAAAACTGATTAAGAGTTTCGTCTTCGGATAATGCCTTTGCCAAATCGATAATCTTACGACGAACTTTCGGATCTTTTATATTGGTAAATGCACGAAGAAGCTGGATGCCTTCGTTACTTGAACAAAAATCCATAAAATTATTGTCTTCCTCGCGAAACCCTTCTCCCGAACGGGCACCGGGAGCCTCTTCAAAAAAATAGGATACCGGTACGTCCAGAATTTCGGAAATAGCCTGAAGACGGCTCGCACCAACACGGTTGGTACCCTTTTCATATTTCTGTATTTGCTGGAATGTGATACCCAATTGCTCGCCCAGCTTTTCCTGACTGAGCCCAAGCATGTTGCGCCGCAATCTTATACGGCTACCCACATAGACATCTGTTGGGGCGGGTGTTTTTTTGAGTGCGGCCATAATTCAACTTTCTTGCGTCAATATTGATCCATCTTCATAAATTCGAACCGACTTATATGATTATTGTTCATGGGTTTTAATATCGGTCCCCCGCTGGACCACATTTTTTCCTCATATCAACTCATTGGTTCCGACTTGTCAATCGAACGACCGTTTTTTGTATAACTGAACATTATACTAAATGTCAGTATAACAAAAAACGTTACAAAAGCATGAAAAAAATTTGGACCGTTGTTCCATATCGGAACAATCGCTGCAGGAATTGGCGCGTCAATCACGCCGACTGCATTCTGCTCCAGTGATCTGACGATTCGTCCATAAGGATCAACGACTGCCGATAAGCCGTTATTAGCTGAACGTATGAGAGGAATTCCCAATTCAACTGCGCGTAAACGTGCTTGATCGAAATGTTGATAAGGACCAGGAGTAACGCCAAACCATGCATCATTCGTAACATTCAAAATTGCTTGCGGTTTATCGCCTTCATATCCCATACCGTTCGGGAATATTACCTCGTAACAGATCATAGGCAGATAAACAAATCCATCAGGCAGTGTCACAGTTTTCCGTATCGGGCTATTGCTATAGCCTCCTGCCATTACAGCCAAAGCGTGGAGACCTATTCGGTCGAATATTTCTTGGAAAGGCAAATATTCACCAAATGGAACGAGATGCACTTTGTCCGAGGACGCAAGAACATCACCGTTACTATCAATAACAGCTATTGTATTAAAATATTTATTATTTTTATCATTCGGCCGGCCACTGCTGCGTACCGCCCCGACAATTGCCCATTGATCGGGCCGAAGCAGTGATGCAATATGTATTTTTGCTTCCGGAACATAGTCTAGAATATAGGGCACTGCAGTTTCCGGCCATACAACATAGGCGGGTTCATGCGCACCATCTGCAAGCGGTTTTTTGCTCAGTTGCATATGGGCATCAAACATCGCATAGCGCACTTCGTTATCAAGTTTTTCATCCTGTTTGATGGACGGTTGTACCAATCTTACCCATCGATCGGTCTTGTTATAACTTTCTATAAGAGGCGCGTTATAGAGGCGGACAATACCAAATCCGGTGTGGGTGCAAAAAAGAACAAGGCCTATGCCAAGTGCAAGCCATTGCCCGTTTTTATCAAATAGAGTGGCTGGCAGCGAATAAAGAAGCACGGCAAGTGCGTTCATCGCATATAAGCCCACCACTGCATCGGACTGCATAAAAAGTGGCGTAGGCATAAGTGTGTAACCGATTGCGTTCCATGGAAAACCGGTAAACATAATAGAACGCAAAAGCTCCGCCACCCCCAGAGCAAGCGCCAAAACGAATATACGTGACAGTCCTTCACGCCAAAAGACAATAGCAACGCCGCCAGCAAATCCCCAATAAAGGGCAAGATAGAATGGTAGCCCGAATATTGCTAACGGGATAGCCCAACCGAAGCTGACAGGGTCAATCAGCATGGCGCTCGAGAGCCACCAAAGACCAAAAACAAAATAGCCGAAGGCAAAACTGAAAGACGTGAAAAAGGCGAGTTTGAAACGCTGCTTCCGACAAGTCTCGCAAGCGACATTATCAAACAACAAGACAAGTACCGGAAAAGTAAAGAAAGCCAAGGGAAACAGATAAAAGGGCGCCAATGCAAAAGCGGTAATTCCACCACAAACAAAGCTCAGGAGCTGTCGTTTCGGCCCTCGTAATGTCTTCATATAAGAGGTGGCTGTTGCCAAAATACGCATTCCTGCTCCCCCTTGTATCTTTCAATCCCTAAAATTTCGACACAAGATAAACAAAACACCTCGAAGCGTTTATTCGTAAACTTCTATTGAATCTTAGCCATTTCCAGAAAAGAAGATTGCAAACAATAGCTTCTCAATCAGTTGGAACAGCCGTTCCCTCCTGTTTCGGGTAATTTTGTAGCGGTTGAATCCTGATCCGTTTAATGCGGCGCTTATCGGCTTCCAGAATACGGAACTGGTAACCGGGAACGGCTTCTATAACTTCACCTTTTGCCGGTATCCGGTCTAAAGTCGAAACGATGAGCCCGCCAATTGTATCAACGTCATCTCCGTGTTCACCGATTTTAAACTCTGGCCCCAAAGCTTTTCCGACCTCGTCGAGATCAGCGCTTGCATCCACAAGCCACCTGTTTTCTGCTTCTTTGATAATGGACATGTCGACATCGTCGTGTTCGTCTTCGATATCACCTACAACCAGTTCGACAATATCTTCCATAGAAGCGAGACCGTCTGTTCCTCCATATTCATCAATAATCAACGCCATTTGTGTTCGCGTTGCCTGCATACGCGTCAACAATTGTCCTGCCAGCATAGATCCTGGAACAAAAAGAACGCTTCGTATCAGTTCAAGATTACCGACAGCTTGTGAAAGATCAATTTTGGAAAAATCGAGAACGCCTTCTTTTTCCCCATTTTGCGCTTTCCTTGTGATGTAGTTCAACACATCACGGATATGCAGCATCCCGCGAGGATCATCGAGGCTTTCCGAATAGACCGGCATACGCGAATGCCCCGATTTTTCAAATTCTATCAGTGCTTCAGCCAAAGTCGTCGAAATATCCAGCGCTTCGATTTCAGAACGGGGAATCATAACATCTTCGACGCGCGTTTCCCGAAGACGCAAAATATTATTCAGCATAAGGCGCTCTTCAGGAGAAAAAAGAGCGTTTGTCTCACCTTCCCCCTCGGAAAGGGCATCTGTCAGATCTTCACGCAAAGTCGAATTGTTACGCGAGCGCAAAAAAGAAAAGAGATTGGCAAATAAAGACTTCTTTTCACCTGATTGCGACCGTGAAGAATTTTGACCTGTTGGTGACCTACCGGACTCTTCGTCAATTGAACTATCTGTTTTTTCCGTCATGGCTTCTTAAAATTACAATATGCGAAGTAAATTGTTTCAGTTTTTCTTTTTATTAAGCTAAGACATATATTTTTCTAATATATGTATAGACGCATAATAGCAACACTCATCTTTATTTAATCATAGATAAGGATCCGAAATACCAAGAGAGGCTAAAATTTTTCTCTCCAGGGCTTCCATCTGCTCTGCTTCTTCATCATTCTGGTGATCATACCCCATCAAATGGAGGAGACCGTGAACAACAAGGTGGCTTAAATGATCATCAAAGCTCTTATCTTCCTCCGCAGCCTCACGTTCGACCGTTTCACGCGCAATGACAATATCACCCAAAATCTCTTCGGGCTCTTGGCCCGGTTGAAGAGCAAAAGCCGGAAATGACAAAACATTGGTGGGCTTGTCAATGTGGCGCCATTTCGCGTTTATCTCGCGGATATCGGCATCATTGGTAAAAACAAGGCTCAGTTCGCTATCAATATTGTCAAAGCCGAGCTCCCGCAATGTCGCTTGCAACACACCGTCAACAAGCCGTCTTAAAGTCTCCTCGTTTTGCCAGCCGTCAGCATTGATTGCCATGTCATAATGCACTGTCATTTTGGTAAATTCTTTGCTTTATTATTATCTGGTGCGCGATTTTTCGCGTTCAAACGGGCGTCTTGATCATAGGCAGTAACAATAGCTGTTACCAATGGATGTCGCACAACATCCGCCTCGGTAAAATGCACCGTCACAATATCGTCAATAGTGCCAAGAATGCGCATCGCTTCGGTAAGCCCCGATTTTTGTCCGAAAGACAAATCGATCTGGCTAGGGTCGCCTGTCACGATCATACGTGAGCCTTCCCCAAGACGGGTCAAAAACATTTTCATCTGCATTGATGTTGTATTTTGTGCCTCGTCGAGAATAACGGCAGAGTGGGCAAGTGTACGACCACGCATAAAAGCAAGCGGAGCGATCTCGATAATATCTGCCGCCATGGCACGTTCGATTTTTTCGGCCGGCATCATGTCATAAAGTGCATCATAAAGAGGGCGCAGGTAAGGATCGACCTTTTCCTTCATATCGCCGGGCAAAAAGCCCAATCTTTCACCAGCTTCAACGGCAGGACGTGACAAAATGATACGCTCTACAAGTCCACGCTCGAGCAACATTGCCGCGTGCGCGACCGCAAGATAGGTTTTTCCGGTGCCTGCCGGACCAACGCCGAAAACAAGTTCGGCACGTTGTAATGCCCGCATATAGGCATCTTGCATCGGTGTGCGCGCATAAATTGTTTTTTTGCGTGTTGATATATGGGCCGGCGTCACTTTCCGGGAACTATTTTCGGACTTTTCCTGATCGGCTTTTTCATTCGCAGAAGAAGCAATTGCTATTGCACCATCCACATCTGACAAACCCGGCTGCAAGCCGGTTTTTGCAAGTTCATAAAGCTGGTCGAGAGACCGGCGGGCAATTTCGATATCCTGCCTGTCTCCCCGAATCGATACTTCATTTCCCTGTGCACGGATATCCAGACCCAGTTTTTGTTCGATGCGGGCGAGGTTTTCATCAAATTGGCCAAAAACGATATTTGCCTGCTGGTTATCCTCGAAAACCAGGACAATATGATCTGTATCGGATGCCCGTTTTTTAACAGAAGCATCGTCAACACCACTTTTATCGGGCTCTTTCATTCGCCCGTTTTTGCCTGTCTTGACCGTCTTTTTTGTTTCGGTTGAATTCTTCAACCTTGTCTCCTGAACAAACATATTTTGGTAAGAATATATAAAATTATATGCAAAAGGAAACCTGCTTTATTTGCGTTACTGAATCCGCCATAAAATTTGATCGAACTTTAAAAAAATATTCAATTTACTGCATGGCCGAGGAGACTGTTGGATGAAGCGTCTGTTACATCAACCGCGATAATCTCGCCAATTTTTGCATTTGTTGAAACAGCAACAGGCAACAACCAGGGCGAGCGACCAACCATCTGACCTTCATGGCGACCAACTTTCTCAACGAGGACTTCAATCCGTTTACCGATCTTCGATTGCAAAAATTGATGTTGTTGATCAAGGATCAGGGCTTGCAAGCGCTGAAGGCGCTCGTCTTTTACTTTCTCCTCTATATGACCTTTCATTGTTGCGCCGGGTGTTCCAGGACGTGGCGAATATTTGAATGAATAGGCAGAACTATATCCTACTTCTTGAACGAGCTTCATGGTCGCTTCGAAATCTTCGTCGGTTTCTCCGGGAAAGCCGACAATGAAATCGCCTGAAAATGCAATATCGGGACGCGCTTTACGAATGCGGTCAATAAGATGCAGATAATCATCCGCTTTATGTTGACGATTCATCGCTTTAAGGATCCGGTCAGAGCCGGATTGAACCGGAAGATGAAGATAAGGCATCAGCATTCCGAGATTTTTGTGAGCAGCAATAAGACTGTCGTCCATATCCCGCGGGTGGCTTGTTGTATAGCGGAGGCGTTTAAGCCCATCGATTTTGGCAAGCTGATAAAGAAGATCTCCCAGATGCAAAACATCTCCGTCTAACGAAACGCCATGCCAGGCGTTGACATTTTGTCCAAGCAAGGTGATTTCTTTTACCCCCGCGTCGACAAGTTCACGCGCCTCGCTCATGATCTGGTCTAGCGGACGAGAAACTTCCGACCCGCGCGTGTAGGGAACCACGCAGAATGTGCAAAATTTGTCACAGCCTTCCTGAACAGTCAAAAATGCAGTAACGCCGCGCTTCTGGACAGCACGCCGATTATGGTGTGGAAGATGGGCAAACTTATCTTCGACGGCATATTCGGTTTCAACAACCTTTTGTCCTTCATGAACCTTGCGCAACAATTCAGGCAACCGGTGATAGGTTTGCGGCCCTACAACCAAATCGACTGTTGGTGCACGGCGCAAAATTTCAGCCCCTTCAGCCTGGGCAACACAACCTGTTACACCTATTGTTAATGGCCGCGAAGGATCTCTTTCTTCGCGCATAACTCTTAAGCGGCCGAGATCGGAATAAAGTTTTTCAGCCGCTTTTTCACGGATATGACATGTATTGAGCAATATAAGATCAGCATCGTCGGGAGTTTCTGTTGCTATATAGCCCTCGCTGTCAAGACTGTCGCCCATGCGCTCACTATCATAGACATTCATCTGACAGCCATAAGTCTTGATAAAGACCTTGCGGCTATTGCCGATTTTTTTGTTTGCTTCGCTCATAGGACATTTTTATCCGGTTTTCTGGTAAATCTCAATCTTTTTGCTGAATGGTTTTACGCATGATCAAGGCATCACTATGACCTTTGTCTGTTTTGTAATAACCGGGTCGGCGACCGACTTCATAGAAACCCAAACCTTTATAGAGTGCAAGTGCCGCGCTATTGTTTTGATCGACTTCCAGAAAAAGCACTTTCGCCCGCTGAAGATAGAGATAGCGAAAAACTGCATCCAAAAGCTTTTTCCCCAAGCCTTTTTGGCGAAATCGGGGATGAACGGCAATAGTGATAATTTCTGCCTCGTCGATAACCAACCGACAGAGCACGAACCCCAAAACCTTTTCGGGCTTGCCCTTGGGGCTAACGATAAACCCTGAAATTTGCGGATCAGCCAAAAATGATGCAAAAACTGTTTCATCCCACGCATGATAAAATGACTGTTTGTGTATATCCCGCAAGATATCACTATCATCTGATGTAATCGAAGTGACGATATATTCCGGTTTTGAAAAAAGTCCTGACCTCATTCCTTTTTCCTTGGCACGGAAAAACTCGTTTGCGGTTTTGCATCTGCGTCACGCAAATAAAGCGGACTTGGTGAACCATCGGGCGATTTGTTTTGCGACAATTTTGCAAAGCTTGCCACATCCGGAGCATCAAGAAAATAAACAGAACTTTCCTTGAACCCTGCCAAATGCGCTATAGTTTTGGAAAAAGGTCCTGCAAGAATTGCCTTGTCATCAAGCGTCGCAACAACGTCTTCGCGATTTTCAACTGTAGCAGGAACAAGAGGCTGCAGGTTTTCATCAAAATCTTGCCGATACACCATGTCGCGGCCAGCATCTATCAGAGCAATAATATGACTTTTTGGAAAATATCCATGCGCTTCAAAGCCGATTGCTTCAAGCGAACTTACACCAATTGCCGGTTTTTCGAGCGCCAGAGCGAGGCCTCTTGCCGTTGCCACACCAATGCGCACTCCAGTAAAAGACCCCGGACCAATATTGACGGCAATGCGGTCTATAGATGGCAGGTCTATTTTTGCTAACCTGCTCGCCTCGATGATTTGCCCTATCAACTTTTCGGCGTGCCCTTTACCAATTTTTTCACTTACACGCGCAACAATCCTGCCGTCTTTCATCAATGCAACGGCACAATTTAGAGAAGCTGTATCTATGGCAAGCGTAATCATTTGCTGTCTATTAGACCATTGTTCACCGAAACAAAAGAACCGATAACCTTAAATCAATACGTTTTGAACTTTTCTTGCGCTTAAAGATCAAAATTATCAAAAATCCATCTTTTTCAAAACAGGAATGAAAGATGGCAAAAATTGAACAAAATTGCCGGACAGGGTTTTACAATTTTTATTTTCGAAGAGCCTGTATTTTTCGTTTAGAACAAAAATGTCAGGTAAAATATGCATACAATAAATAATTACATGTGCGATTTTGGAAAAAATTATCGTTTATAAAAATCGATGCATTTTATGAAAGTTTTGTATTGTTTTTTATGCCTTATAAAAATAACTTTAAAGCGAAATTAATAATTATAACTTTTATTTTATATTCAATATTATCTTTTTATATAAATCATTTTACGATTAAAATTTATAAAAAATATTGTCTTATCAATATAATTCAAATCGCAAATCTCTCTATTCTCTTTACAGTTTACCAACGATATTTTGTTTTTTGTTATGCAATTAATTATATGTAATTCATAAAAATATAGTTTTATATATAATATATCATATATATAATATCTATATCATATTTTATCAATCGACAAAATTTTTTAGAATTAAAATAATTAAAAAATATAAATTCATGATAAATTTCATGAAAAATCCATAAGTTTATGTTATACAATTTATAATGGTAAAATATTTTCAAAATTAATTGATTTATTGTATCCATTTGATGTTGGATTATTTTTTATAAGGTGTATTCTATAAAAGCATCACCGCACTACCACTGGAACAGCTTGACACTGGTAGAAATTCCAAGCGGAACTTTCAGGCGTTTGGTGCGTTATATAGATACGCGAATTAATTCAAGCGGAGATTATTATGATTAAGACACACAAAACTCGTAACGATATGCCTTCAAATACAAAAACAACGGCTATTGCGTTACTCAATAAAAACCTCGCAACACTTATCGATTTGGCACTCGTTACAAAACAGGCCCACTGGAATTTAAAGGGGTCTAACTTTATTGGTGTCCACGAAATGCTGGATGGCTTTAGAGATGCAATTGACGAACATGTCGATATTATCGCCGAACGCGTTGCCCAACTGGGCGGAACTGCTTTGGGAACCGTTCAAGCAGTTGCTGGTACGTCCAAGCTGAAAGCTTACCCGACAGACATTTATAAAGTGCATGATCATCTCTTGGCCTTGATCGAACGTTATGGCGATGCTGCCAACGA